>CAZLOO010000047.1:3596-12015 GCA_964561055.1 uncultured Halobacteriales archaeon | reverse complement strand
GCCGGCGACGCCATCCGGCCTGGCGTGGCCCAAACTGTTATGAGACGGATTTCTGAACTAAAGACAATGAGTCAGCCGTCCACGGACCGGATCCGGGTTCTGCACGTGGACGACGAGCCGGACCTCACGGAGGTCGTCGCGGAGTTCCTCGAACGAGAGGACGAACGGTTCACCGTCGAGACCGCCAACGGCGTCCAGCAGGGGCTGGATCGGCTCGCTGCTGACCCCGGCTTCGACTGCGTGGTGTCGGACTACGACATGCCCGGGAGCGATGGGATCGAGTTCCTTGAGACGGTCCGCGAGCAGCACCCGGAACTCCCCTTCCTCCTGTACACGGGGAAGGGCAGCGAGGAGGTCGCCAGCGACGCCATCTCGGCTGGTGTCACCGATTATCTTCAGAAGGGGGGCGGCTCCCACCAGTACACCGTCCTGGTCAATCGAATCACGAACGCCGTCGAGCGGTACCGCTCTCAGCAGGCCCTCGCCCGCCGCAACGAGGAGCTGCAGCGCTACGAGCGGATGGTCGACTCGATGAACGAGAGCGCGTGTATCTACGACGCCGAGGGCCGCTTCGAGCTGGTCAACGACCGGCTCGCGGACTGGTACAACACGACCCCGGCGGCCCTGGAGGGCCAGCAGAGCGCACTCATTCCGCAGATCCAGGCGGAGGCCGACGGCGACCCCTACCAGGAACTACTCGCCGGTGACCGCGAGGAGATTACGGGCGTCACGGAGAGCGAATTCCCTGGCCACGGCGCCGCGGTGCTGGAGTACCGGCTCACCCCGCTGGTCGTCGACGGGAGCATTGAGGGGGCCGTCGGCGTGGCGCGGGACATCACTGACCGCCACGAGCGGGACCGCCAGCTCAGGGTGACGACTCGCCGGTTGGAGCTCGCCCTGGAGGCGACCGACACCGGCGTCTGGGAGTGGAACCTCGACACGGACGAGGTGTGGTGGAACCAGGCCCTGGAGCGGGCGATGGGAATGAAGCCCGGCGAGTTCGCCGGCAGCTTCGAGGCGTTCACCGACCGGGTCCATCCGGAGGACCTGCCGGCCGTGCGCGCCGAGCTCAACGCCGCCATCGAGGGCGACAGCACCTACGAGACGGAATTCCGGATGACCACTGACGACGGCGACGTCCGGTGGGTGGTCGTCCGGGGCCGGTTGCTGGAAAACGGCGATGACCGGCGGATGGTCGGCGTCCACCACGACGTCACTGAGCGGAAGGCGCTAGCCGCCAAGCTGGCGACAACGACCGATCAGTACCGGGCTCTCGTGGAGAACTTCCCTGGGGGGGTGTACCTCTACGACGACTCGCTTGAGTGTCTGCTCGCCGGCGGCACCGGGCTGGCTGCGGTCGGGCTTTCCCCGGAGGAGGTCGAGGGCGGGCGCCCACGGGATCGCTACCCGACGAGGATCGCCGACGAGATCGAGTCACGCCTCCGGGATGCCTTCGAGGGCATCGAGAGCGAGTTCGAGCAGTCCTACCAGGGCAATCACTACCGGATCCGGACCCTGCCGGTCACTGGCGCTGACGGCTCAGTCGACCGGGTGATGGCGGTCGCCCGCGACATTACGGAGCGCAGAGCTCGCGAGCGGAAGCTCACGGCACTGCATGACGTCGCCGACGAACTCGCGACCAGCGGCTCGGTCGACGCGGTGTGCGAGCGGACGATCACCGCCAGTCGGGAGATCCTTGAATTCGACCTGAGCGTGTTCAATATCGAGGACGACGGCGTGCTGTCGGTCCGGGCCGTCTCCGAGGAGGTGCCCCCCGAGGGGATGACCGACATGCCGATCGAGGAGGGGCTCGCGGGGCGAGCCTACCGGACCGGAACGTCACTGCTGGTCGATGACATCAGGACCAGCGAGGACGCGAAGCCACAGGCCGCCTACCGGTCGGCGATTAGCGTGCCCGTCGGCGAGTACGGCGTCTTCCAGGCGGTCGCCAAGACGACCGGAGCGTTCGACGAGGCGGACCTGGAGCTGGCGGAGCTGCTGGCCAGCCACGCCCGGAGCGCGCTGGAGCGGCTCGACCGCGAGCGACAGCTCCAGCGCCAGAACGAGCGCCTCGAGGAGTTCGCCAGCGTCGTCAGCCACGATTTGCGGAACCCGCTGGCGCTGGCGGTCGGACACCTGGAGCTCGCCCGCGAGGAGTGCGACAGCACCCACCTCGACGTGGTGGCCGACGCCCACGACCGCATGGACACGCTCACCGAGGACCTTCTGCGGATGGCCCGCGAGGGCGAGCATGTCCAGGAGACGGAGCCGGTCGCGCTCGGCGCGTTCGCCGAGACCTGCTGGCAGGGGCTCGCGACCGCCGACGCCACCCTCCGGTCCCGGACCGACCGGACGATTGAGGCGAAGCCGAGCCGCCTCAAGCAACTGTTCGAGAATCTCTTCGCCAACGCCGTCGAGCACGGCGGTGACGACGTGACCGTCTGGGTGGGGCCATTGGACGGTGGTTTCTACGTGGCGGACGACGGCCCCGGCGTCCCCGCGGACGAGCGCGAGGCGGTGTTCGATGCCGGCTACTCGACGTCGCCCGACGGATCCGGGTTCGGCCTGAGTATCGTCAGACAGGCCGCCGCCGCCCACGGCTGGGAGATCCGCGTCACCGAGGGAGCCGAGGGTGGTGCCCGCTTCGAGATCACCGGCATCGAAGTCGTGGAGTGAGCGGAGCCGACGGCTACGAACCGATTACTGCAGAGGGCTAATCCGACGAGCATCCCCCGATGCTCGACGGTCCCCTCACTTGCCGAGGCTTCGGAGTCTCCGCCGGACCTGTGCGTACACCTTCGGGCGGAGGCTCATCCCCTCGCCGCTGAGGTCGTACAGCACGTCGACCGTCTCCTAGGGGTCAGCAGTCACTCCTTCGTACAGCTGACCAACAGCGCCGTCACCCACCAGCACCCGACGCCGTGGGTCCGTGCGACATCGACCAGTCCCTCCTTGTCGTTGGCGAGGAGACCCTCGTCGGCGTCGTCGGCGAGCAGGAGTACCGACGTGTCGGTGACCGCGATCCCCTCCATCGACGCCATGTCGTCGGCCGCTGACGGCCCTTCGGGACGGCGACGTCCTCGAGGACGTCGTCGAGCGCTGCCGTCCCGCGTTCCCCCCTCAACCAGTACCTCGGCCCGGACGTCCTCGGAAGACGTGCAACCCCTGTGCCTGCGAGGGGGTCCGTGAGACGCAGGCATGCTTCGAGTGTCCCGAGTGTGGGCTGAACAGTAAGTTCTCGACCCCACTATCCGAGGCGGGGGCCTGGACTGGCACGGCCCGAAACGCAGGTCATCGTCCAACGCGACGACGAATCTGCGAACCTCCCACTGCCCGTGGACTCACCCCCCAGTGGTGGAACCCCACGGCTGTAGCCGTAGGAGAAAGTCAGGATACGCTATGGATGTACCCCTGGGCGGAGAAGACATCGGTCCTTGTACGCTCAGCCGTGTCGAAATCACCGAGCAATCCGCACCTTCTGTCGGGGGTGCCCGTCGACGGCCGAGATCCGGCCCGCCCGCAGGGACGGGTTTCAGTAGGCTCGACCCGTTACCCCCACTCGATGTCCGAGCACCGTGGTGCCCTGTTGGAGGCGTTCATCCGCTCGGAAGCGTCGCCGGACGGGAAGTGGTGGATCGATGTGCCGGTCGGGCTTTCTGTCGGCGACCCCGAGGCATCCCCGACGCTCGACGCCGTCTGTCTCACCTCCCGCGACCCGGAGCTCCCGGAGGCCTACCCCGATCACACCGGCACGCCCTACGTCGTCCACGGGAACGAGGACCGCCTCGGAACGGACAAGGCCGACGCTTTCCGGACGCTTCGGGAGAAGGAGCTGTTCGACGAAGAGACGGCGGTGCTCGTCGCGGTCGAGCCGGATGTCTCCTCGGTTGGAACCGTCGGTGACCTGCTGGCTTACCAGGAGCTGCTGGAGGCCGACTGGCCTTGGAGCATCGAACAGCGAGTGCTCGTGAGCGACGAGGACAGCGACCACGTGAACTACGTCTGCCGGGAGCTGTCCGTCCGGGCGGTCCGGGTGACCTGACCTGCGACCCGGGACGTCGACCACTCGCGGGAGCGACAGCCGCGCCGACTCCCCCCGGCGCGGGGTTCTTTTGGCTCTCGGCCGAGGAACGGATATGGACGACACGCTCGTCCGGGAGCTGCTGTCCGACCACTCCCGCAGCCCGCGGAACTACGGCGAGCTCCCTGACCCTGACGTCGCCGGCCACGCCGACAACCCCCCGTGCGTCGGCCCGACCCACCCCGAGGGCGACCAGGTGACACTCCGGGCAACGCTGACCGAGGCCGATCCGCCGGTCGTCGAGTCCGTCCGGTTCACGGGGCAGGGGTGCACTCTCTCGCAGGCGACGGCCTCGATGCTTACCGTGGAGATGACCGGTACGCCGCCAGCCGAGATCGTCGAGTGGGATCGAGAGACGCTGGAGGGACTCGTCAGGATGGAGCTGAGCCCCTCCCGGCTCAGGTGTGCGGAGCTGGCGTTGGTCGCGTTCCGCGACGCCGTGGGATTGGAGCCGGGAGACACTGCTAGCTCGGAGTGACCCGTGGGGCCGTTCTACTAGCGTGGCGGGGAGGCGTCGTCGGTCAGCTCCGGGGGCTCTCACGGGTCGCGTTCTTGAGGGTCGGCTCCGCGAGCAGTCAGTACACGCCGACGAGTCCTACGAGCCAGTAACCGCGCCGGCGTCACGCCTTCCGACGGCCGCCGGTCCTGAAACGAGTTTCAGTAACGCGGACTACAGAAATGGATTTCAGATTACATTTATGCGGGTGTCGCTCCTGGCTATGGATACGATGACACGGTCTCACCACCCTCCAACGCTCGTCGAGGAGACGGGCCCCCGTGACCGGACACGGAGCGCGCTGGTGCCGACGGTAGCGTTCGCCGTGCTGTTAGCCGTCGCGCTGCTGGCGGTCGCGTACCCCGTCGCCGTCGGCCTGGCGACGCTCGGCCTCGGCAGCACGGCCGCCGTGCTCACGATCCGGCGGTGACTCGCCCTTTGACCCTCCATGCGTGCTACCGGCCCACGGTTCCGGAGCAGCAATACGTCGTGACGTCACGCCGTCAAGCGAGACGGCACGCTCCGTGATGTCTCTCGTCCGGAGACGCACAGAACGATCACTTCCGGCGGCGCTGCCGCTCGGCCATTCCTCTCTGTCCAACACCCTCCGGCCGGAGTGCGATTAAACGAGCCGGCGCTCCCTCCCGCGACCGGATGACCGGACGATGCCCGAATTAACACGGTGGCGACGAGAGACTGGCCGTTAGCCCGCCGGCACGACTTCCCGAACGGTTTATTCCGACGGGCTCTCTCCGGCTGACATGGAAGCCGTCCGTCGCTGAGATCGGTCGCCTGCGGAGGCCGCAGGGGCCGTCGTTCGCCTCGCCTGCATACCGATCCAGCAGACACGCATGATGGATGACACATCGATCGAACGAAGAACGGAGAGCACCGACGCGCCGGCTCACGTAATCGACGCGATTGCCGCCCATGTCACGCGGGTCCCCCCTGACCCGGACGCGCCGCCCGGGACTCTCGCCGCGCTCGAGGACCGACTCGCCGGAGCAGACGTTATTGGACTCGGCGAGGCCAGCCACGGCAGCCAGGAGTTCTTCCGGGCGAAGGACCGGCTCATCCGGCACCTGGTTTGTGAGCACGACCTCGGGGCAGTGGCCTTCGAGGCGAACCTGCCGGAGGCCCGCGCGATCGACGCCTACGTCCGGGGCGGCGACGGCGATCCGGTCGCGGCCCTGAACGAGGTGTACTTCTGGACCTGGAAGGTCGGGGCCGTGCTTGACCTGCTGGAGTGGCTTCGCTCGTACAATGCCGGCCGGCCGCCGGACGAGCAGGTGCAGTTCCACGGTATCGACGCTCAATACACGCAGGGCGCCGTCGAGTCTCTGCGGGCACTCCTCGAGTCCATCGACCCGACGGTCCTCGAGGAGGTCGCGGCTGACCTCGCGCTCGCCGACGACGGGGGCACCCCGCCTCATCAGGACGACAGCCGCCGGGCCCGGAGGGAGGCCATCGACCGCCTGGTGCCGACCATCCGGGACCGCATCGAGGCCCGCGAGTCGGCGTACGCCGAGCGAGTCGGCATCGACCGGATCGAGCGCGTTCGGCGAGACCTTCGGGTACTCGAACAGGCCGCCGCACACCGGTTGGCCGTTGAGGCCCGGGCGACCGCCGCGGCCCCGCGACCCGAACTGATCGAACGCGTACTCCGGGTCCGCGATCGGGCGATGGCCGAGAACGTCGCGTGGATCGCGGAGCGGACTGACGGCCCCGTCGCCGTCTGGGGCCATGATGCCCACGTCAACCGCGTCGCCCAGCGGTCGCGGGACACCGACGCCGCGTCGCCGTCGATGGGGGCCGACCTGGCGGCCCGCTACGGCCCGGCGTACCTCGCGATCGGCTTCTCGGCCGAGCGACTGGAGTTCCAGGCAATGGGTCCGGAGGAGGACGGCGACGGCTACACGCTCCGTGGGTGGACTGTCGACGGTCCGCTGACGGGCACGACCGAGGCGGCGGTCGCGGCGGCCACGGATGGCCCGGTCGTCGTGGACCTCCGGACGGGCCGCGAGGATCCGCGGCTGCGGGAGTGGCTCGCGACGCCGCGACCGCACCTCTCGATCGGCGCAACCTTCGAACCCGGTCAGCCCCGGGCGTACCTAACGGAGTATGTTCACGGCGATGCCTTCGACCTGCTGTGGCACCTCCCGGAGACGCAGCGAGCACGGCCTGTCGGCGACGGATAGTCGGGCTGGGAGACCGCTACCGACGACGCCTCGGGCTTCGTTTGTTCGTTCCTGACCCGTCGACGACGCGCCACACCTATCGGGGCTGGCCACTCAGACTGGCGGTGGAACCTCGCTATCAGGAAACTGCTCGACGAGGTCTTTCGTTCCGACGGTGACTTCCCAGTCCTCGAGGTCGCCGTGACCTCCGGGATCGACGCCGCGGACGCGCAGCCCGCCCCCGGTCCGCGCGACCCTCACACGGTCGGTGAACTGGATCCGATTGAACTGCTCGCGCGATATCGCCACCTGACCGAACGTGTTCTCCAGGGGCGACAGCTCAGTCGCGTCGACGCCGGAGAACCCTAGCACGAAGGTAACGCTCTCGAAGCGGCTCCGGAGTCGCCGAGCCGTGTCCTCCGGAACACTGACGGCCGTCGCCGATCGGACGATTTCCGGGTACGCCGCCGGTTCCCACCCGAACACGCGGCTTCGGCCGTCCGACCACAGCCAGCACAGTTCCGCGGCATACCCCTGGGTCCGATCGACGACCCAGCGCACGTCGATACCCTTGTACGAGAGGAAGGCCTGCTCCGACCGCGCGAACGTGCCTTGGCAGCCGCTCGCGACACCAAGGGTGGCGAAGCCGGCGACCGACGCGAGGATATCCCTCCGGGACCGAGTCATGATCCGCTGACGCGACGCTTGGCCACTGGCGGAAATGAACTTGCCGGAACTGCTGTGCGGTGACGGTAGCGCGGCCGTCGGGGGTCCCCTCAGCCGTCCCCGACCGGCGCGAGCCGCACGACCGCGCTACTGCCAGACCAGGTAGCCGAGTGCGGCGATCCCCCCGACCTCGAGGATCTGGAGGATCATCATGAACTGGACGGCCAAGGTCGGCATCGCCGGCGCGGTCAGATAGAAGTACAGCGCGACCAGGTTCTCGGCCAGCAGGAACGTGGCGAATACGATCGACACCGCGGTGAACCGGGCCCGAATCTCCCGGTAGCTCCGCATCCAGATTCCGATGATTCCGAGCAACAGGACGATGTTGACCGCGGCCGCGACCCGGGCCGCGTCGAGCATCAGACTCATCCTCCCCTCCCCTCGTCCGTGGCGGGCGCCCGTCCGTGGCGCTGTCGCGCGTGTGTGTTCCTATCCATCGTCGACCTGTGAGATGATCTCCTCAACGGTGTCCCAGTGAGCCCGGACCTGGTCGCTTGGGAGGTAGACGGTCCCGTACTCGGCGTCGCTCTTCGTAACGATCCGGTTCTCCTCAAGAACCTCCAGATGGTGGCGCACCGTGTTGTACGCCAGGTCCAGGTCGTCGGCCAGCTGGTTGGCGTTGCGCGGCCGCTCCTCCAGCGCCTGGAGGATGCGGGCCCGGTTGGGTCCTCCACGCGTGCCGGCGAGAGCCTGCCAGAGGACCGTCTCCATGACGCTGTGGCTCTCTGAGGGAGGGCAAGAAACCACCGACACCCACCGAGCCCCCCGGGCGGTCGGGAGCGGGGGGCGGCCACCGCGCCCTGGCACCTCGGGACCCGGATGGATGTATCCCCCATGAGAAACAAGACGGATACGTATATAAAAAAGCGTTCCGTTCGGCGGCGTCGATATCACCACTGAGGCGGCTTCTGGGTGGTATTCTCGGGAGATTAACGAGAG
>CAZLOO010000047.1:0-3496 GCA_964561055.1 uncultured Halobacteriales archaeon | reverse complement strand
CGGTCAGCGACTACCTGGAGGTACCGGCCGGCGACCGTGGGGTGGAGATCACAGCCGCCGGCGACCCTGATACGTCGGTGTTCTCGGGGACGCTTCCGATCGCCATGGAGACGGACTACACAGTCGCGGCGGTCGGTGAGGTCGGCGATTCGGCCGACAGGGCGTTCGAACCGCTCGTGCTGAAGGGCGACAACTCCGACCCCGGCGCCGACACCGCCCGCGTGCGGATCGCCCATGCCTCGCCGGACGCGCCAGCCGTCGACGTGACGATCGTTTCGACCGACGGCGCTCTCTTCGACGGCGTGGCGTTCGGTGAGGCCAGCTCCGTTGAAGTCCCCGCTGGCGACTACACCCTCCAGATCCGCGGCGACGCCGAGAGCAACGACGGCGACGTTGTCGCGGCTTTCGACGTGAGCCTCGAAGGCGGTCAGGTGTACACCGCCTTTGCGGCCGGCTACCTCAGCCCGGAGGACGAACCTGTCGACACTGCCTTCGATCTGCTCGTAGCGCAGGACACTGGCGGGATGTCCGGCTGACCGCCGGGGAACCGCCTCCCGGCAACCGTGTCGGTGGAACGGACGGTCGTTGTGCTCACCCCTCGTCGGACAGGCGGAGTCCGGGAGGGTCTCTCTCCTCGCCGGTTAACCCTACTCGGACGACTGAGGGTCGGGATCTCCAGGCCACTGCGGTGTCGAGTCGGCCCTCCGATCCCACCCCGCTCGGTGGCCTCCGACCTTCCCGGCGGTCGTCGTAGGACCCGTACATCCCGATCAAGTGCATACCCAACCCAATGTTCGCCGTGCGGAGGCAGCGCCGACAGCTGGTTTAGATATGTCTAATTTTGAGTTTAGACCAGAACGATTATGTCGTTGGGTAGGTCATACTCCGGCCGTAGACTAATGCCGGACGTGATTGGACCGTCGAGAACTGCCCCCTGCGGGGGACGCGATCGGGACCGGGCCGGACGATGACGGGCCCATTCGGGGTGCTCGGCGGGTTGTCGACGGCGCTGAACCTCAACGCCGCGGAGGCGCTGGACATCTTCGTGTTTTCCGTACGGGACGGGTTCGTCCAGGTGAGCGCGTTCGTCGCCATCACCGTGCTGGTGTTCAGCTACGTCCAGTACCGGACCGGCGGGCGCATCGTCACCTACCTCGAGAACAACGAGCGGTTGCAGCCGCTGGCGGGGGCGCTGCTGGGGCTGACGCCCGGCTGTGGCGGGGCCATCATCGCCATGCCGCTGTACATCCGTGGCACCGTCAGCTTCGGAACGGTGGTGGCGGCGCTCGCGGCGACGGCCGGCGACTCCGCTTTTGTCATTCTGGCGCTGGCGCCCGAGGCGGCGGTATACGCCTACGGGATGGCGTTCGTCGCCGCCGTCCTGTTCGGCTACGCGATCGACCTCTGGGGGCTCGGCGTCGGCCGCGTCGACAGCGCGGTCGACCGGATGAGCCGTCCGATGACCGACGGTGGCTTCGCGACCACCAGCGTCGCCGACGGCGGCCCGAGCGCCCCCGACTTCGAGATGACGGACGAGCACTGCCACAGCCACGACCGCGACTCCACCGCGAACCGGGGGCTCATGCCGACTGTCAGCCACGCTGTCCACGTCCTCTGGTGGGTGGTCGCCGCTGCCGGGCTTGTCGCGGGCGTACTGTATCTCGTCCGCGGCGCGCCCGAGGTGCCCCTGGCACTGGGTCCGACGTTTTCCGGGCTGTTCACCGTCGCCGGCCTGTCGGGGACGGCCATGTCGTTCTATTTGCACTTCGTCGGCCGGAGCTACATCGGCGAGGGCGAAGCGGGACGGGCCCGCGAGGACTTCGCCAGCACCTACGAGACGTTCCAGCACGCCGCCATGGAGACGAGTATGGTCACCGTATGGGTGATCGCCGCCTACCTCATCTACGAGTACGGCGTCGTCGTCCTCAGCCTGGACATCGGCGCGCTCGCGGCGACGGCGGGCGTTCTCGCGCCTATCGGGGGGGCCCTGCTGGGGCTGATTCCCGGCTGCGCGCCACAGATCGTCTTCGCCGGCATCTACGCCGAGGGGGGAATTCCGTTCTCGGCGCTGACGGCCAACGCCATCAGCCAGGACGGCGACGCACTGTTCCCGCTGATGGCCATCGACCTGAAGGCGGCCATCGTCGCCACCATCTATACGACAATCCCCGCCTTGGTCGTGGGCGTGGCGCTGCACTCCTTCTGGCCGTTCGCCAGTTTCGGCTTCGGGGTGCTCTGAGATGGACGACCGCGTCCCCGTTCGGCCGACGGGAGCGAGCAGACGCTCGCAGCAGCCCGCCGCGCGCTCGACATGACCTGGCGGTACGGGGTGACCGTCCACGGGTTGGACGGGATCGACACCGGGATGGGCTAGCTGACCGTCTCGAAGACCGAGCCCCGGGTCGGTCTCCAGGCGGTCGATGAGGACGCCGGCAGGCGGGTACTGGCGGCGCTCGAAGAGCTCGCCAGCGGGTTCGATGGTGAAACTCGCCACGGGACTCTGAGCGGGTACGCCGGCGGAGGTGGTTCTCGGGTACGTCGACAACGGGGAATCGATCTCGTGGTGATGAGCACCCACGGCCGGAGGTGGATCCGCTGGCGATTCCTTGGCAGTGTCGCCGACCGGGCAGTCCGCGAGGCGACTGTGCCGGTGATGACGGTCACCGACGCCGGCGACGCTGACGTGTAGCGGGGCACCCTCACCCGAAATAATATTTAAATGATATTAAAACAAAACTCCGTTTTTGATAAGAATACGGGTCTGCACCCCGTCAACTAGCAGTCGATTTTAATAAGTACGGACTGTTTTCACCTGCCAATGAGCCCCTCCGACACGGCCGACCGTGAGGACGAGCCACCGCCGGACGGCGCTCGGAACGGGGCCGACCACCAGGAGTCCGGGAACGGTCAGGGTGGCGGAATCGAGGCCCGGTTCTCGGTGCCGGAGATGGACTGTGGCTCGTGTGCAGGGAAGGTCGGAAGTGCGCTCGAGCGAGTCGCCGGCGTGACCGCCTACGAGACACACCCTACGACCGGTCGCGTCGTCGTGACTTACGACCCTGACGTCGCGAGCGAGGACGACGTCGTCGACGCGATAGCGAGCGCGGGGTACGAGGTTCTCAACGCTGGGACCGGCGGAGGAGAAAAGGGTCACACGCACACCGGCGAGGCCGACGGGAGCGTCTGGCGGGGTCCCCGGGCCGTCAAGACGGGTGTCGGGGGCGCCTTCCTGGCCCTGGGGCTGGCCCTCGAGTTCCTCCTGAGAGGAACGAACACCCAGGTCGCGAGCGTCCTCGGAGAGCCGCTGTTCGTCGCTGACGTGCTCTTCCTGGTCGCCGTCGCCGTCGGCGGCCAGGTGATCGTCCGTAACGGCTACTACTCGGCGAGAAACCTCACCCTCGATATCGACTTCCTGATGACTGTCGCCATCCTGGGGGCACTGGCGGCGAGTCTTGCCTTCGGGGAGGCGCTGTACTTCGAGGCCGCGACGCTGGCG
>CAZLOO010000046.1:0-12079 GCA_964561055.1 uncultured Halobacteriales archaeon | reverse complement strand
GTGCACTTCATGCAGCCCCACTACCCGTTCATCGGAGAGTTCGCCCGGGGGAACGGTATCGGCCAGCAGCAGTTCGATCGCGTACGGCACATTGCCGAGACCGGCGAGACACCCGCCGAGAGCCGCACCGTCTGGGACCGCCTGCGCGACGGGGAGTACGACCGCGCCACAGTCGAGCGGGCCTACGAGGAGAACCTCGCGGTCGCGATGCCTGCTGTCGAGCGCGTCGTCGACAGCCTCGACGGGCTGACGGTGGTGACAACCGATCACGGTAACGCGATGGGCGAGCGGACCACGGTCTCGGGTGAACGGCTGTGGGGCCATCCGCCGGGCTATCAGACTCCGGAGCTGACGGAAGTGCCGTGGCTGGTCGTCACTCCGGGGGCTGACCGCCGGACGGTGGTCGCGGAGCCGCCAGCGACCGCCGAGCAGGGCGATCAAGGGGCAGTCGAGCAGCGGCTGGCGGACCTGGGCTATGTCTGAACTTGAGGGCAGAGCGGTCCGCGGGGGGGTGTGGGTCGGCGTCGAAAAGGTGATCACCCGCGGGCTACGGATCGCCAGCTACGCCATCATCGCACGTATCCTGGGTAATGACCTCATCGGGCTGTTCGGCCTGGCTGTCATCACGCTCACCCTTACGAACCGTTTCTCTGAGCTGGGTATCGACACGGCGCTTGTCGCCCGGGAGGACGCCATCGACGACGTGCTCCCGACAGCGTTCTCACTGCAACTGGCCCGCGGGCTGGTGCTGGGAGCGGTGCTGTTCGCCGCGGCGCCGCTGGTGGCGGCGTTCTTTTCGGACCCGCGGGTGACAGGGCTAGTGCGCGTTATCGCCGTCGTTCCTGTGCTGGACGCGCTCCACAACCCCGGGCTGGTCACGCTCGACCGGGAACTCGACTTCCGGCGGCTGGCCGGCCTGAACGTCACTGAGGAGGCCACCTACGCCGCCGTCGGCGTCGGAATGGCGTTGGCGACCGGTTCCGTGCTCGCGCCGGTGGCGGGTATCATTGCGAAGTCGGTCGTCCGGGCAGTCGGCTCGTTCGTCATCGTCGACCTGTGGGCGGTGCCTGCGTTCGATATAGACGAGGCCAGGCGGCTCATCGGCTACGGCAAGTGGCTCACGGGTACCTCCATTCTTGGCTGGCTCACCCGCGAAGGGGACGACGCGTTGGTGGGGGCGCTCATCGGTACCGGTGCCGTCGGCTTCTACCGCACGGCCTACCAGTTCGGTCGCGCCCCCCAGACGGAGATAACGGGCGTTATCAACCGCGTCGCCTTCCCCTCTTACGCGAGCGTCCAGGCCGATCCCCACGCCCTCCGGGTGGGGTACCGCCGGACGCTCCAGCTAACGGGCGCGCTCACGTTCCCTGCGGCGGTCGGAGCCGCTGTCGTCGCCCCGGTGTTCGTCCCGGTAGTACTGGGTGACGGCTGGGCGGAGGCCGTGCCAGTGATGCAAGTACTGGCTCTGACCACCCTGTTCCACACCGTCGGCGCCAGCGCGGCGCCGCTCTTCCAGGCGCTCGACCGGCCGGACCTGCACACCAAGATCCAGTTCGGGGTCCTGCTGGTGTTGGGGGTCTCAATAGTGCCGCTCATAGAAGCCTACGGCATCGTCGGCGCCGGGCTGTCAGTGGTGCTGTCGGTAGCACTTACCGCACCAGTGCGGGCGTACCTCGCCGCCCGGCTGCTGGAGGGGGGGCTGCTGGAGCAAGTGGCGCCGCTAGCACCGCCCGCAGCCGCCACCGCTGCCATGGGGGCCGTCATCGTCCCGCTGGCAGGAGTGGTTCCCGTCTCGGCCGTGGGGCTCACGGCGCTGATTGTCACTGGGATCGTCGTCTACGCCGCCGCGACGCTCGCTCTACACGCTGCCGGCGTCGGGGTTGTGGGGCTGGCACGAGACCTGCTGGGCGCCGCAAGGGGCTGAGAGGGCGGATGGAAACGGTTTTGTCCGTGACGGGCTCAACACCGTTGGGAACAGCACAGCCGCATATCCGACACCGCCGCGGGCTTCCGCGGCTCGGGAGTGCGGACGTGCAACCGGCCCGAAGAGGGCAGTAGAGCGGTTCGTGTTGTTTCCGGAAACCTATGGCACGAATGCATACACGACGTCGCGGGCAATCCGGGTCGGAGAACCCCGTGACCGACGAACCGCCGGAGTGGAGCGACGTTGACCCGGATGCAGTCGAACAGCGGATCGTGGAGCTCGCCGAGCAGGGGTACGATCCCTCCCAGATCGGCATGAAGCTCCGCGACGAGGGAGTTCAGGGCACCCCGGTACCGGACGTGAAGCTCGCCACCGGGAGCAAGGTAACTGAGATCCTTGAGGCCCACGACGCGGGGACAGACTTGCCGGAGGACCTGCGCAACCTGATGAAGCGGGCCATCCGCCTGCGCGAGCACATGGAGGAGCACCCCAACGATCACCAGAACAAGCGGGCGCTCCAGAACACGGAGTCGAAGGTGCGCCGGCTGGCGGACTACTACCGCGGCGACCAGCTAGACGAGGAGTTCACCTACTCCTACAACGCCGCAAAGCGGCTGCTAGAGTAGATGTCTGCTACCGACCGCTCCCATGGCGAGACCGCCGACCGGCTGGCTACCCGGTGTCGCGAGGCCAGCTTTGTCAGGCTAATTACCGTGCCGGACGGGGACGCCCTCGCCGCGACGGGGTTGTTGGCCCGGGCCGTCGACGGCCCGTTCCAGGCCAGCGTCTCATCGGGAGCGGCCGGTCCGGAGGACGCGCTGACGGTGACGGTCGGCCACGAGGGCGGGGATGTCGCACTCACGTCGCCTCCGCTGTCGGCGGCCGCCCACGACGCCGCCCGACAGCTCAGCGGCGCCGACCCGATGCTGGCGCTCGCCGGTGTTGTCGCTGGCGGCGGTGAGCCAAGCGCTCATCCCGACCTGCTGGAGACTGCGGACGCCGAACCACAACCAGGCATTGGTATTCCCGTGGACGACAGCACCGATGGCCTGGCGCATACGACGCTGATCCACGCGCCGTTTTCGGGCGACCCCGAGGCGGCCGCGCGGACGCTAGCCGGCCTCGACCGGGACGGCCGGGCAATCGCCTCGGCGGCAGCACTGTCCGCCATCGGAGACGCCACACCGCGGGCCGCGGAGGCAGTCGAGCGGCTCCTCCGGCCTTATGCGATCGAGGGGCCGTTCGCGACGGTCGAGGGGTACGCCGACGTGCTGTCGGCGGTCGCCAGCGAGCAGCCGGGAACCGGTGTCGCGCTCGCGCTCGGCCACGGTGCCGCCCGCGAGGCGGCACTGTCGACCTGGCGCGACCACTCCGCCCGGGCACACGCCGCCGTGCGCGACGCGGGACAGGCCCGCCACCGTGGGCTGGTCGTCGCCGAACTCCCTCCCGATGCGCCGGCCCGGACGACCGCCCGGCTCTTGCGGGACTATCGCTCGCCGGAGCCCGTTGTCGCGACCGTCACCGACGACACCGTTGCCATCGCCGGCACGGACCCGGTTGTCGATGCGGCCCGGAAGGCTGCCGCGGCCGTCGGCGCGAGCGTCGTCGGCCGAGGCCGGCTGGTGGCCGTCCCGTCCGGCGACAGCGACGCGGACGCCGTCGTCGAGCGGCTCCGAGAGGTGGTGATGTGAACCGCGCCCGCTTCCGAACCCGCCACGACGACCCAGAAGCGGTGGCGCGGGCGCTGACTCCGGACAACACCGAGGAGATGGAGACCGCCGTCGACGATGAGATCCTCGTGACGACGATCGAGCGCCCCACGACCGGCGGCCTTCGGACGACCGCAGACGACTATCTGACCAACCTGCAGGTTGCAACACAACTGATAACAGAGGATACATGAGCGACCGATCAGTCTCACGACAACGACAGGAGAAACGCTGGTACACCGTGCTCGCCCCGGAGCAGTTTGACCGGGCGGAGATCGGCGAGACAGTCGCCGACGACGTGGAGAAGGTGTACGGAAGAACAATACAGACTACCCTCGGGGAGCTGACCAACGACCAAGGGGAGGACACGACGAAGCTCACCTTCCGCATCACGGACGTGGGCAGCGATGCCGCTTACACGGAATTCGTCCAACACGAACTCGCGCGGGACTACCTGCGGAGCCTGGTCCGGCGGGGCTCCTCGAAGGTAGAGGCGTTCGTCACGGTGCTGACTACCGACGACTATCGGCTCAAGATACAGCCGGTCGCCTACACCACCAAGCGGGCCGACCACAGCCAAGAGAAGGCCGTCCGGGATACGATGGTCCGCATCGTTGAGGAGGCCGCCGCCGAGCGCACGTTCGAGCAGCTCGTCGACAGCATCGTTGAGGGGCGGCTCTCGGGTGCCATCTACAACGAGGCCTCCGACATCTACCCGCTGCGGCGCGTGGAAATAGCCAAGACAACTCTTGAGGCTAGCCCCGAGGAAGTCGCCGAGGAGGAGGAGACATCCGTCGACGTGGACGAGGCCTGAGCCAGCTCCCAATCCGACCGCGCGGCTTGTGGAATCGTGGTTGTGACTAGCTGCTGGTGCGAACCGAGAGACAACGGACTGGGCGACTATTCCTCGACGTAGATGACTCCCTTCATTCCGCCAACTTCGTGTGGAATGCAGAAGTACCGGTACTCCCCGGGCACCCCAAAGCTGTGCTCGTAGGTTTCGCCGGTGAATATCTTCCCGCCGGCACGCCCTCGCTCGGAGCGCCAGGAGTCGCGGGCGGCCTTCTCGTCGTCGAACCCGCCGCTAGCGAAGTACTCCGCTTCTGCCGGGATGGCGTTCTCATACGCCGTCACGGAGTGGGCCCGTGAGTTGGAATTGCCCCAGACAACGGTGTCGCCGACGGAGACGGTGTGCTCAGGAGGATTAAACGCGTTCGAGGACATTCCGATGTCGTAGTCCCCCTCTGAGAGGCCGCCGCTGCCGAGGCAACCGCCCAGCGCGCCGCTTGTTGCTGCCATCGCCGAGCTCAGAAACGCCCGCCGTCGCATAATCCAGATTGGCACCGGATGCGTATATGACGACCGGTTGAGCCTCGCCATCCTCCATCTATCACCTCCGGTCGGAACTCGCCGCCCCGTCTGATGACTGGCCGGGTCGGTCACAACGATGTTTCAAACGCTCGCGTCTCCCGGTCAGCGGTAGCGGGGGCGTACTCTTCGCTGATAATGGTAAACCGATGCCGGTCGGTGACGGAACCGGCCGAGTGAAGTGCTAGCAGCAGAGTCCTTCGTGGCGGCCGTCGTATCGCTCGACGTATCCCTCGACCATCCGCCGGAAACGGTCGTTGTCGGCCGTACACGTCGCGAAGTAGACGTCCAAGTCGCACCGTTCGAAGGTACGCTCCATTATGCCTCTGCGCGCTCGGTGCCGTATCCCCTTTCGTCAGTTGTCGGCCGCCAGCACCACCTCGGAGTCGGTCTGGCGATGCTCCCACTCCGGACCGAAGCCGATCAGGCCGACTAACGCGTCGTCAGCGCGAGGAAGGAGGAGGCAGCGGGCGGTGTCGCCCTCCTCGAACTGTTCGCGGGCGCTTTCCAGGACTCCGGCCACCTGGTTCACGCGCTCAAAGCGGAACCGGGGCATCTGCTCGGTGGCTCCCGCCACACTTCCCAGTCGACGAACTCGTACAGATCGAAAACGTCTAGCGCGCTCGAGCGTGAGTCGGTCGGCATCGATTCGTCGAGGGAACAGTCCGGCCGTGCCCGCTAGTGCGGCGCCCCCAATGAAACGCTGGTGGCTCGGGCCGCTCGTATCGAACTGCCTATGAGGAGGGGTCGTGTTCCTCCAGTATGCGACCGCGGTTCGTCGGCAGGGTGGGGCTCGCTGACGCCGCGACGATAGTCAACGCAGTACTGGGGTTTGCCGCCGCTGCGACGGCGTTCCTCGATCCCGGGCTCTCGGCGCGGCTGCTCCTGCTCGCGGGTATTGCCGATGGCCTCGACGGCGTCATCGCCCGTGCCAGGGGAGGGAGTGCGGTCGGTGAGCAACTCGATTCGCTTGCCGATGTCGCCTCCTTCGGCGTGGCGCCAGCGCTGCTGGTGTTTGCCGTCGCCAGCGGTCAGTTCGGAACGGAGCTGCCCATCGTACTAGCTTTAGTGCTTCTTCCGGGAGTGTACGTCGGCGCCGCCGTCCTCCGGCTGGGACTGTACACCGTGTACGATAGTGACGGCCGTCACACGGAGGGGGTTCAGACAACGCTGGCGGCGACCATCCTCGCGACGCTTTACTTGGCGGGGATGACCGACGCCGGGCTGTTGCTCGCCGCGACAGTAGCGTTCGCGTATCTGATGGTGACCGATATCAGCTATCCGGAACTGTTCGTCCGTGATCAGCTCGTGATGGGTGTCCTGCAGGCGCTCGCGTTGTTGATGCCGACCGTCGCGATGCGGGCGTTCCCACGGACGCTGTTGGTCGCCGAGGCAGCGTATCTGCTGTTGGCACCGCGGTTCTACTGGCGAGACGGAACGACAAGCGACGCCACGCGTCCAACGGCGGCCGATGCCGAAGGGAAACCCTGATAGACGGCTGTACCGGACTGCGGGGTATGACCGACGAGCCCGAGCACTCGGACACCGAGGAGGAGGCGGCCGACGCCGGGGATGCCGCCTCGGGGGGCGAGACGGACGCGAGCGACACGACCGTCGACGAGCAGGCGAACGAACAGTCGGGCGCGGAAGGAGATAGCGACAAGGAGACCGTCGACACCGAGACCGCGGAGGAGGCCGATGCCGAGAGGGCTGGCGAGAACAACGACGACGAAGAGGACACCGACGGAGCGGAGCCCGACGAACCCGAAGCCGCAGACGAGGGAGAGAAAGAGCTTGGAGACGAGAAACCAGCCGATAGCGAGGACCTCGTCGCCTCATCACCCGAGGAGCTATTCGAGAGACTCGCTGACCTCGAGGAGTCGTTGGCGGCCGCCGAGACGGAATCCGATCTCGACGACGTCGAGGAGCAGTTGGACGCAATCGCGGAGGCGGTCGCGGCGTTACCCGACACTGAGTCGGAGGAGGACGAGGATCCCAACGCCGAGTTGGAGGACGAGATCGAGAGCGTTCGTGGCGACATCGAATCTGAGCGCGGCCCGTACGCCAGCGACGTAGTTGGGACCATCGAGGCGGCCGCCGGGGAGGTCACCGACACGCGCTGGACCGAGGCCGGACTGCCGGACGTGGCCGCCGCAGTCAAGACATTCCTCACGGCCGCTGGTGAGACGCTCGAGACGAGCGTCGAGGCTGACGACGATGAGCCGGAGCAGCTCGCGGCTGCCCTTGGGGAGGCGGCCGACGCCGTCGGCGACGCGGGGCTTGACGCCGACGAGGACAAGGAGGCTATCGCCGACCTGTTGGCGGCCGCCGAGGAGCTGTCAGACGGTCTTGAGGCCGCCGAGGAGTGGGACGATCTCACCGTGCGCCAGAAGCTGGACGCCGGCGGCTTCTACGACGTGCTCACCCCGAAGAACCGGAAGGACTTCCCTCCGGAGCTGACCGTTATCCGCATCGCCGAGGCTGAGCACGACCCGGAGACGATCCTCACAGGGCTGGGCTACTTCGATTCGGACTTCATGGAGGAGAACTGTATCGATGCGCTCCGGCGGATGGGGCCAGTTGAGGCGTTCGAGGAGATGGAGGCCCGCGCCCAGAAGCGCAACAAGCCCGCGATCGAGGTGCTCGGCAAGATCGGCGACGAGCGTGCCCTCGACACCCTCCACGAGTACATCGAGAGTGACGCCGACCCGGCACTCCAGGCGGTAACCCTGCGCGCGATCGGGGAGATTGGCAGCAATGCGTCCACCCAGCAGGTCGCCAACCGGTTGGTCGCTGAGGAGACGAAGGTCCGCTCGGCGGCGGCCCGAGCGCTTGGCCGCATCGGTGACACCCGGGCGATAGACCCGCTGGCGGTTGTGCTCGACGACGACGAGGAGGACACCGTCCGGGCCAGCGCTGCGTGGGCGCTGTACGCTATCGGCACCCGGGAGGCCCTCGAGACCGCCGCCGACTACGCCGATGACGACGCGTATCTCGTCGCCGCCGAGGCAGAGCGCGCCGCTGAGGCGCTGGAGGCGAGCGAGGCCGAGGCGGCGGCCTGATCGAGATATCCCGGCCGATCACTCCCCGGACTCGAAGTCGTACTCCACGATGTGGCGCTCGCCGTCTGGGTCGTCATCCTCGTACTTGTAGCGGACGCCGGGTTCCTCGTCCACGGTGGCCTCATGGGATCCGTCACAGAACGGGTAATCGTTCGAGAGGCCACAGAGACAGATTGCGACATCCCCCTTCTCCGGGTCGATGTCGTCGGGCGTGAGGATGCGCGGGCCGTTCTCCTCGTGGGTCACCTCGCGTGACATAGGGACAGCTTGCTCGGGCGTCGTATAGGGGCTCCGGGCGACCGAACCAGTTATCGACGGTCGACTGCTCCCCTCGATATGAACCCGCTGTGGTTGCTGCGCGCGCTCTCGCTGGCCGGCGGTCGTGCTTGCGTACTCGCTGCTGTACATGGCCGGGATGGCCGTGCTGGTGGGCCAGCCGGTGACGTTTATCTACGCCTTGGCGGTTGTCGTCCAGTCGATGACCACCACTGGCTACGGCGAGGACGCCGCATTGTGGGGAACGCCGATGGAACTGTTCATGACCCTGACGATGGTGGCTGGGGTGTCGATGATTTTCCTCGTACTTCCGGTGTTCCTTGCCCCGTGGGTCGAGGAGCGGCTCAGTACCGTCGCGCCGACCGCCGTGGACGAGGAGAAGACCGACCACGTCGTCATCGCAGGGTACACCTCCCGCGGGAAGGCTTTGATAGATGAGCTAACCATCCGAGGCATCCCGTACGTCGTGATAGAGCCCGACCGCAACCGGGCAGCGGACCTTTACGAGCAGGAGATCGAGGTGATCCACTGCGATCCCGAGAGCACCAGCTTCCTGCGGGAGCGCTCCGGTGCTGAGCGCACAAGAGCTATCGTCGCCGACGTGGATGACGAGGCCAATGCCAGCATCTCGCTGACCGCCGGCCAGGTGTGTGATACCCCCGTCATCACGTTCGTCGAGACTGAGCAGTTCGCCGAGTATCACCGGCTTGCGGGTGCCGAGCAGGTGCTCAGCCCAAGACGCTTCATTGGGGAGTCGCTGGCGACGAAGGTAACTGCTGGGGTCTCCAGCGATGTCGAGGACGCCATCGAGATTGCAGAGGACTTCGAGATCGTGGAGCTGCCGGTCCAGGCCGGCTCCGAGCTGGCTGGCACCCGCCTCGTCGACAGCGGTATTCGCGAGCGCACCGGCGCCAACGTCGTCGGCGCCTGGTTTCGCGGGGAGTTCGTCAGTCCCCCGGACCCCTTAGGCACGCATCGACCAGCAGACGATCCTGCCAGTGGCGGGCCACGAACCACAGCTCGAACAGCTGAAGGAGCTCACCCTCTCGGAGACCCGTAGCTTAGAGGGAGGGTCAGTGATCATCGGCGGCTACGGGCTGGTCGGCCAGACGGTCCGGCGCGCTGTCGGGGGGGCCGGCTTCGACACAGTGATGCTGGACAAGGTGGACAAGGAGGGCGTCGATATCGTCGGCTCGGTAACGGACGCCGACACCCTCCAGGCGGCCGGTATCGGCGAGGCCGGGACGGTCATCCTGGCGCTACCGGACGACCGGCAGACGGTGTTCGCCACGCTGGTGGTGCGCGACCTCGCCCCAGGAGTGTAGGTCATCGCGCGAGCCGACGCCACCGACTCCGTTCCGAAAGTCTACCAAGCGGGCGCGAACTACATGCTGTCGTTAGCGGCGGTTTCGAGCCGGATGCTCGCGTCGACCATCCTCGACGAGGACGTCATCTCCTTTGGCCGCCAGGTGGAGGTGATCCGCTTGGCGCCTGGCTCGCTTGTCGGCCAGTCACTGCGGGGCTCCGACCTCCGGGAGCGCACGGGCTACACAGTGGTGGCCGTCCAGCGCAACGGGAGCCTCATCGCCGACCTTGATCCGGACTACGTCATCAACGGCGGTGACGAACTGGTCGTCACCGGCACGGACGAGGACATCAACCAGTTCACTGCGCTGGTCGAGGAGTAGGACTGCTGGCCTGGATCGGCGTGAGACTCCCTCAGAACTGGCGATCCACCCACGCCGGCTCCTCCACGTCGGTGGTACCGACGGCCTCGAAGCGGACGGTGACGCGGTCGGTCACCTCGCTTCCGTCGTCCGTGTAGGTCGCCGTGTAGCTCACCTCCCTGATGACGCCGCTGGTGGAGACGATTAGGGTCGCTTCGAAGGACTCCACAGCGTCCGCCTCGACGTCCAACACGGCGGAGGCGTTCGTGAGTTCGTCGGCCTCGTAGCGCACCGCCTGCTCGCCATCGAGGGTCACCTGCTCGGGGTTCTCCCATGCGACGCCGCCCATCAGCCCGCCGACCAGCGCCCGAGCGGTCGAGCCCTCCGGGTTGACCCGCTCGTCCGTAGAGCGGTACTGGACGGCCCGGTTGTCTCGCGGCTCGATGCGGGTGTAGGCGGTGCCGCCGGCGACGTACTGTGTGGCGACGACATCGGGCCGGTTTATCGTGCGGAAGGCGGTCCGCTGTTTCGTGTCAATCCGGTTGACGAGCGTGGTGTTCGTCGTCGTGCCGCCGGCCTCGGACTCGCTGACGAACACGAACGTGAAGTTGCCCTGCGAGAGTAGGACGTTGGTGTGGCCGTTCAGCGCCGCGGCGCCGTCTGTCACGCCCTCCTCGTCGAACCCGGTGGGGAACGTTACCCCCTCGTCGACGGCCGTCGCCGTCGTGGTCGGCGTCGGGGTGCCGGTGCCCGAAAAGCCGCCACAGCCAGCGGAAAACACCAGAACAACGACGCCGACTGCAAGCAGGCATCTCGAGCGGCAACCCCCGAACATACCTCCCTCTACCGCCATGCGGGACTTAGATACTGCGGCCGAGCGCCGCCCATCGGAGCCGCAGTGCCGTCCCGACGGCCCACGTCGCAAGCACACCGGCGCCCACCATCTTCGGGAGCGCCAGTCCCATGTTCGGGCCGTGACGTACACCACCCAGCTCCCGGTGTTGACCGCCCCGAGACCACCAGTGAGCGCCCTCGAGAGCCGATCATCGACGATAGCAGTGCCTGCGCCGTAGGACCATAGCGACAGTGACGATAAGAGGAGAACGCGACTGCGATGGGGAGTGTTCAGTGGGAACAGCCCCCCTGGCGAGCGCGAGCGTGGTTAGCGCGGACAAGCCGGCGCTCAGCGACTCACCCAGGGTGCGCGACGCACCAACCAGCCTCACGGCGAACGGGAGCGCCAGTGTCCCATCGAGCAACAGCCCCCGCTGAACAACGTCGCTGTCGGCGCCGAAGGCGCGTCGAGAGGCGACAGCGCTTCCAGTCTAGGTGAACGTCGGCGACAGCGCCGTCCCCAGCAGGACGCTCCCCAGCGATACCATCGGCGACGTTACTCCGCCTTCCGTCCTGATTTGTTCGAATCGCTGGGACAGAGCCGGCTTCTCCCTTCCCCCCGATTTAGCTTTCTCCCGGACCACAACCGGTTTGACCCGCGGGCCCCCGACGCCGGTATGGGGTTGGTCTTCTTCAGGACGGCATCGCTGGAAACGGTTGTGCGGTTCTACACGGAGCGTGTCGGCGCGCAGGTGTGGCTCGAACAGCGGGACTGCACGATACTCGAACACGCCGGCTTCCGGTTGGGGTTCTGTGCCGGCGAGGAGGCCGAGACCGAAGGGACTGTTACGTTCGTCTACCCGACAAGGGCTGGCGTTGACGCCGCCCATGGCCGGATGGCGGATGTCGCCGACGATCCGCCCCAATTCAACGAGCGCTACGACATCTATCAATTCTTCGCGACCGACCCGGAGGGTCGGACGGTGGAATTCCAGACCTTCGAGCACTAGTCGTCCGCTGGGTCGCCCGCTCCCGCAAGCGCGGCGACCCGCTCGCGGCGCCGTTCGGCCCGATGCTCGGTGATGCGCTCGTCGAACCGCTCCTCGATGGCCGCCCGTAGCTCCGCCACCCGGTCGGCATCGAAGTCCACCGCCCGAGGGTTGCGGTTGCGCAGGCCTGAGGAACCGGCGGTGTCGATCACCAGCGTCGCCAGGTCGCGCCGCCGGGCGAACCAGTTGG
>CAZLOO010000045.1:0-12177 GCA_964561055.1 uncultured Halobacteriales archaeon | reverse complement strand
ACTGTGGGCTCGTCATTGAGGAGGAGCAGATCGACCCCGGCCCGGAGTGGCGAGCGTTCAACCACCAGGAGCGCCAGGAGAAGTCCCGGGTCGGCGCTCCTACGACTCAGACGATGCACGACAAGGGGTTGACGACGACCATCGACTGGAAGGACAAGGACGCCTACGGTCGGTCAATCTCCTCAAAGAAGCGCTCCCAGATGCACCGGCTGCGCAAGTGGCAGGAGCGCATCCGCACGAAGGACGCTGGCGAGCGCAACCTCCAGTTCGCGCTCAGCGAGATCGACCGCATGGCCTCAGCGCTGGGCGTCCCCCGGTCGGTACGGGAGGTCGCGTCGGTCATCTACCGACGCGCGCTCAATGAGGACCTCATCCGGGGACGCTCCATTGAGGGAGTGGCGACGGCCGCGCTGTACGCCGCCTGCCGAAAGGAAGGAATTCCTCGATCGCTGGAGGAAATAAGCGAGGTTAGCCGTGTTGAGCGGAAGGAAATCGGTCGTACATACCGCTATATCTCCCAAGAGCTCTCCCTGGAAATGGAGCCGGTCGACCCGAAGAAGTACGTCCCGCGGTTCTGTTCTGAACTCGAGCTGTCGGAGGAGGTGCAGGCGAAGGCCAACGAAATCATCACCACCACCGCCGAGGAGGGGCTGCTATCGGGGAAGTCCCCGACCGGTTACGCCGCCGCCGCGATCTATGCGGCCTCGCTGCTGTGCAACGAGAAGAAGACCCAGCGCGAGGTCGCCGACGTCGCCCAGGTGACGGAGGTTACCATCCGGAACCGCTATCAGGAGCAGATAGAGGCGATGGGCATCCACAGTTAAGCTCGCGCCAGCCACGCCGTCGCTGTTTTGTGACCCCCGTCCGACCTGCGACCGTGTGCGCCATCGTAGCGAGTCTTGGGGGTGATGGCAGTGGCGTCCGGTGAGGAGACATCCTGGCTGGAGTTCGAGTTTGAACTGTTCCGTCACGACCCCGGACAGTGGCTGTTGCTGACCGGCAATCGGCTGCTGGTGACGCTGCTGGCGCTGCTCGGGCTCGGGGCGCTGTTCACCGTTGCCGTGTTTTCCGGGCTGGTGCCGCTGCGCCGGGAGACGCCGGTCCTGTTTCTGCTGTTTGCGCTGATCGGCGCCAACTTCACGCTGATCGCTATCGTTACGTCGCTGAGCCAGTTGGTGTTGAGCCGACGCCTCGAGACCCCCGGGGACGTTCGCCAGAAGACGTCCGACACCCTCTCGTACCGCGAGGACGTCGGCCGGACGATCGGCCAGGAGGTGATGCCGGTGAAGGCCGACGCGTTCTTTCTAGTGCTGTACCGAAGCGCCCGCGAAGATGTCGAGGAACTGGGCGGGCTGCGCTCGCAAGGGCGAACCCGGCAGGCACGTGAGGAGCTCGGCGACCTGCTGGAGGGGTTGGCCGAACACACGGAATACGTCATCCGGGTGCTGCGGCGGCCGGCCAGCCAACTGAAACACGCCCTGTTCATCTCGCTGGCCGCCGACTACGAGAACTTCGTCCACCGAACCTGGTATCTGGAGGCGGAGCACTCCGACGAATTCACCGAACGTGCGGCGGTTCCGCTGCGCCGGCTGGCAGAGACCCTCGAACACGTGGAGGTGGCCAGCCGGATGTTCAAGACCGTCTTCATCGAGTCGGAGGTATCGGAGCTGTCCCGGTTCCTGCTGTACGTCGGCCTGCCGGTGCAGCTCGTGGCGGTGATAGTGATGCTGGCCTATAGCGCCCCCGGCGAGGGACCACCGGTCGCGCTGGAGCTATTGCGGCCGTTGATGATTGTCGTGCTGTCGGCCGGGTTCGCCCCGTTCTTGCTGTTGAGCGCCTACGTCGTCCGGCTGACGATAGTCGCCCGCCGGACCGCCGACAGCTTCCCGTTCAGCTCACAGCTCGACCGGACGGTCCGCGAGGAGGACTTCGCCGGCCAGCGCTGACCCGGTCCCGACAGTTTAACCTCGGGCAGGCCCTATAGCCACCAATGGCCTCGGGGATGCGTCTCGACGAGTTTATCGACGGCCTCGAGCGCGACGAGGCGGCGATGAAGCGCCGGCTCGTTGAGGAGAAGTCCTACGAGGTAACCGAATATCTCGCGGACGTGGAACAGTCTTTCGCCGAGGCCGTCGACGGCGACTCGGTCTTCGGCAGCACAGCTCCTTCCGTGTTCGTCGGTCGGTCGAATTACCCGCAGGTGTCGGCGGGCGTGCTGGCGCCGGTAGCCGACGCCGAACACGCCGCGGACTACGAGACCGGCCCTCACTGGTACCGGCGGGGGTTCAGTATCGACGACGTGTTCCAGGCCCGGACGAACCTGCTCAACTCCTCGCAACCGGCCGACGTGCGCAACGTTGCGGACGCCTGGGACGGCTTTCTCGGCGTCCAGCGGGAGGTGGCCATCGCCGACACCCCCGTCGACGTGGAGGTCGGACTGGACGGCCCCCTGGACGTGGACCTCGACGTCGGGTTCGACGACGTCGCTACCCCGACCGGGCCGCAGGCTCGCGCCCGGTCGGCGGAACTCGCGGAGAACCCCTCCGTTCCCCGGGCGGTGGAATACACCCTCTCGGACGACGACTGGCGCGCGGAGGGCGCTATCAGCTATCTCTACAACCGCGGGCTCGACGTGTACGACATCAACAGCGTGCTTTCCGCAGGCGCGCTTGGGCAGGCGGAGAACCGTCGGCTCGTCCCTACCCGGTGGTCGATAACGGCTGTCGACGACACCGTCGGCCAGTTCCTCCGAGGGTCGATCCGTAACGCCGCCACTGTGGACAGCGTCGAGGTGTACTACAACGAATATCTCGGCAATCGGTTCTGGGTGCTGCTGGCGCCCGGTGACTGGGAGTTCGAGCTTGTAGAAATGAAGGCCCCCGGCTCCATCTGGAATCCCCACCCAGAGCGGGGGTACGTCATGTCCGCTGCCGCGGAGGGCCGCGAGGGCCGCACAGGCTACGTCAATGAGACCGCCGGCGCGTACTACGCCGCCCGGCTGGGCGTCCTCGAGCATCTCGTCGAGCGGGACCGCCAGGCGAAGGCGCTCGTACTTCGCCACGTCACGGAGGACTACTGGGGACCTGCGGGCGTCTGGCAGGTCCGCGAGACTACCCGGGGCGCCTTCGATGAGGGTCGGCCGGCCACCGCGGAGACGTTCCACGGCGCGGTCGGCCAGCTGGCAGACCAGCTCCCGGTGTCGGTTGCCGACCTACGTCGCAAGTCGGAGATGGTCGCCGGGCTACAGTCCCGGCTGGACGACTGGACCTAGAGGTTTCCGTACGCCGTCTCAACGAGTTCGCCCGTGTCAGCGATGATGTCGGCCATCGTCTCGTCGTCCGGGGCCATCCCGGTGAGCCGGGCGATACGCATGATTGAGACGTGGTACACCGTCTGGACGCCCGGCTCCTCCTGCCAGATAACGACGTTACAGGGGAATAGCCCGCCGATCCGGTTGTCCGAAGCATCGAGCGCCCGGTCGGCCATGTCGGGGTTGCATGCTCCCAGGACGTAGTAAGGGTCGCGGTCGGCGTCGACCTTCTCGTTGAGCAGCTCCGAGGGGGAGAACTCCGTCGCGACGCCAAAACCGGCGTCGGTGAACGCCTCGCGGACATGTTCGATGGCCGCCTCGTGGTCCATCTCCAGGGTGGCACGCTTCTCGCCGATGTCTTCCGGGCTCAGCGCCGTGGGGTCTATTGCCAGGCTCATACCGGACAGTCGGCGCCAGCGAGCAAAAGCGTGTCCGCTCCGGCCCCACCTACTCCTCTGTCTCCTCGTCTGTGCTGTTGGCCTGTTCGTCGAAGCCGGCCGCTTCGGGCTCCGGTTCCCCTGCCGGCACGGTGCCGTGGCCGACGGCGTCGCGTACGGCCGCTTCGAGGTCCTGCTGGCGGGGAAAGTACGTCTCCTCCAGCGAGTCCAGTACGTTACCCAACTGCCGGGGGCCGTCGGGGGTTCGTATCTCCTCCTCGCCGAGCCGTCGGTCGACCTCGCTGCGCTCGATGCCGTAGTGCAGCCGTGCGGTGAGCCGGGTTATCGGCGCCCCCTCCACCGGGCGATGCTCCCCGAGTTCGACGGCTGGACCCTCCTCCTCTTGATCCTCGTCGTCGGCCATACGCCTCGCTGGGACCACCGCGTGGTTAGGCCTTCCGCTGTCCAGTCGGGGTGGGCTTATGCCCGCGGGCCCCCTACGAGAGGTATGTTACTCGTCCAGGGGTCGGTGGGGGGGACTGGATTGACCGGGACCGTCTACGAGCGCGGGGAGCGCCCCCCCACCTACCGGGGCGCGCCCGATGAGGGCGCCCCCTACGTGTGGGTGTGTGACGCCTTCTACGAGGTAGAAAGCGGCGGCCAGCCACAGGTCATCGACGGCCGGGAACTTCGGATTGCCTTCGAGAGCCCCAGCCCCCGCGGGTTCGACACCCGTGAGGCAGCGCTCGCGGCCGCCCGCGAGCACGTCCGCACCCAGTTCGCCCGCCTCGGAGTGCCCGGGGACGAGGTCGAGATTGAGGTGATACACGGCGCCGAAATCATCGACTCAGGTCAGTAGTCTAGCGACATCCACGCCTCCTGACGCTGGTCATCGAAGCTGGACTCCCGCTCGGCGTCCAGCGCTTCCTCCAAGGCCTCCCGGAGTGCATCCGTCTCCCGGCGGCCGATCGAGGCCAGCCCGTCGGCCTTCGCTACCGCTAGCGGCGGCCCCGCCCGGGCAGCCACGCTCTTCAGTGTCTGGGTGAGCAACGCCTCGCGCCGCTCCGGGTCACGGGTGAACGCGGCCGGCGCCTCCAACCGGTAGACCACGTCCTCGCGCGGGTCATAGATGATACAGAAGGTTACCTCGTAGGCCTCCGGCTCCAGCTCCCGATCAATACCGAACGCGTCCGACAGCGTCGACATCGCCCGGTCGGCGCCGCCCCGCGAGACGAACCAGCTGGTGAACGTCAGCGCGTCGGTGAGCCGCTCGCCGTCACGACGGCGCTCCAGGAGCTGCTTAAAAAAGGCGGCGTCGTTCACCCACGGCGCCGACCCCTCCCGCTCGCGGACGGTCCGGGTGATGGTACGCGAGAGGGGTGTCTTTACGAAGCCGACCATCGGCACTGACCGGGAAGCGAGCCGCTCGACGAGGTCGATGTAGTTGGCGATAACGTCCCGCGGGCGCTCGTCCTCTGCGAGCAGGTCCGCCAGTTCGGGCTCCCGGTATGCCCAATTGAGCAGCCCCTTCGGGTAGACGGGGCCGTCCATCACCAGCAAGTCCTCCACGACGTCGGCGTTCGAGAGGGCGTGCTTGCTCTCCGCTAAGTAGATCGACAACTCGTGGACCACCGCCGACTCGTAGCGAGATACCCGGGGGGCGTGCAGCACGTGCTCGCGGCTATACCCCTCGTCGCTGGCGGTCCACTCTCGGTCCAGCGAGACGGTGACGTCGTTGGAGTGGACAGTCATCACCGTCGTTCGGCCGCGGTGTAGCTCCAGGTCCGAGGGCACCGCGGCCATCGCCGCCTGGGCGACGTCCAACACCAGCCCGTTATCGAAGGTGGTCGGGTTGATAGTGCCCGAGTCAAGTCCGTGTCGGGTCGGGAAACGGTCCTCGGTCAACGCCACCTGCTCAATGGCGGCGCTGCGCAGCCGCTGGTCGCCTAGCGGCTCCACCACCGGCTCGCCGTCGTCGTACAGCGGGTCAAGGTACTCCCCCCAGACGGTGGCAGCGAACTCCCGGTGGTCGCCGGCGTCTACGTCGCGCTGGATGCGTCGGGCCAGCCCGGTTATCCCCTTGAAGTGTACCGGGTCGAGGGTCATTACCGGTAGCAAGGCCGCCGACATGAAAACCCCATGGGCCCGGAGGGAGTGTTTTTACCCGGGCACCCCGAACGTCAGGTATGCTTGACTACGTGGACTTGGAGTCGGACCTGAGCGCGGAGGAACGGATGGTCCAGGACACTGCTCGGGAGTTCATCAAGGAGCAGGTGCGCCCGGACATCGGCGAGCACTGGATCGAAGGGACATTTCCTACCGACCTCATCCCCGAGATGGGTGAACTCGGCTTCTACGGGCCGAACCTCGACGGCTACGGCCTGCCGAACCTCTCCGAACGGGCGTACGGCCTGCTGATGCAGGAGCTAGAAGCCTGCGATTCGGGCGTGCGATCGATGGCCTCCGTCCAAGGCGCGCTGGTGATGTACCCCATCCACGCCTACGGGAGCGACACCCAGAAAGACCACTGGCTCCCAAAGCTCGCCGATGGGGAGGCGGTCGGCTGTTTCGGGCTGACCGAGCCCGAGCATGGCTCGAACCCAGCGGGAATGGAAACCCGTGCGGAGGCGGCCAACGGGGGCCGCGAGGAGGGGTTCGTGCTCAACGGCTAGAAGACGTGGATCACCAACGCTCCCATCGCCGACGTCGCCGACATCTGGGCCCGGGACCACACGGACCCCGACCAGCCGGTACGAGGCTTTCTCGTCGAGACCGACCGCGAGGGCGTCACCACGAACGAGATCGACGAGAAGCTGTCGCTGCGAGCCTCCATCACCGGCGAGGTGGCGCTGAACGACGCCTACGTCCCCGCGGAGAACGTCCTGCCGGGCGTTGAGGGAATGAAGGGGCCGCTGTCCTGTCTCACCCAGGCGCGCTTCGGCATCGCGTGGGGCGCGGTCGGCGCGACGCGTGACTGCTTCGAGACGGCTCGCCGGTACGCTACCGACCGCGAACAGTTTGGCGGGCCGATCGCTCGGTTCCAGCTCCAGCAGGAGAAGCTGGCCGAGATGGCCACCCAGGTCACGCTGGCACAGCTACTGGCTCACCGCCTGGCGGACCTCAAGGAGCGTGGCGACCTCCGCCCGGAGCAGGTGTCGATGGCTAAACGCAACAATGTCCGCACCGCCCGCGACCAGTCCCGGATCGCCCGGGAGATACTCGGCGGCAACGGCATCACGGCGGACTATTCGCCTATGCGACACATGGCCAACTTCGAGACGGTGTACACCTACGAGGGCACCCACGACATTCACTCGCTGATACTGGGTAACGATCTTACCGGCATTCAGGCGTTCAGGTAGCCCAGTTCTACCTCCCCAGCGAGTCCTCCAGTAGCCGGGCGGCGACGGTCTCCATGCCCCGCTCGCCGAGTGCGGACTGGACGAACATGTGGCCGCCGATGACCGCCGGAGAAATAACCTCGTCCGCACCGGCTCGGCGGAGCTTCTTGATGTTCTCCCGGTCCGTGGCGGCAGCAACGATACGTAGCTCCGGGCTTAGCTCCCTGGCAGTGAGTATCGCCAGTGCGTCCTGAGCATCGTCGTTGGTGGCGGCCACCAGTGCCCGGGCGCGGCCGATACCGACCCGTTCAAGTGGCTCCTCGTCAGAGGGATCGCCGACCAGGACGGTGATATTCCGCTCGGAGAGCCGGGTGGCCTCGTCCCGGTCGCGCGTGACGACGAACTTTCGGTCGCTGTCGGCGAGTTCCTCAATGATCGGTTCCGTTAGGTCGCCGTAGCCGACGATGATGAGGTGGTCGTCGAGCAGTGTGAGTTCTGAGTCCGACATAGCTCCGAGGGCGCGCTGGAACCGTGCCTCGATGGCTGGCCTGAGCAGGGTACCGAGGGCGATGGCGAAACTGGCGGTGCCGAGCACCAGATAGCTAGGCGCGAACAGCCGGGCGGTGGGAGTCTGTGGCGTCACGTCGCCATAGCCCACGGTGGAGGCGGTGACGACAGCGAACTACAGCGCGTCGATGAGGTTCTGGAGGTTGATGAACTCCTCGCGGAGGACGAACGCGCCGGCGGTGCCGTACAGCAGACTCCCCAGCAGGGCGCCGACGCTGGCTAGCTGTGCCGTCGAGAAGTCCGTCTCCTGGCGGAACGACCCTTGGTTGATAACGACTACCGGTATCGCCACCAGCGACAGCACCACCGGCGGCAGGGAGACGACGCTCGACTGGAGCGGCTCTTGGAGCGCCGTCAGCGGCAGCAACACCAGCGTCGCGTACAAGCCGGTGCGCAGCCCCCGCCGGAGCGCGTAGGCGGAGACGAGCATCAGGAAGCCCGTCAGCATCCCGGTGAAGCTGGCGGTCGCCGCAACTGCTTCCGGGATGAGCCCCGCGAACTCCGGGGATAGAGCCGGTGAAGTCGCTGGCGCAGACGTTGACGAAGCCGGTGACGAAGGACAGCAGCGCCACCAGTGTCGTGAGTGCGACGGCCGCGCGGGTGCGCAGCAGCCGGGAGCGCCCGGGCCGTTCCATACCCGTCGTGGACGCCCCGGATTTAAAAGCCGCTTCGGTACCGATTTATCTGGCGACCACCACGCTCGGCCATGGCGACCCTGTCACTTCTGGTACAGGTGCTGCTCGGGCTCTATCTCGGACTGTTAACCGGGCTGTTGCCGGCGCTGGTCTCCTGGGCGATGGCCTTCGTCGTCCGGTATTTCACCGGTATCCAGGTCCCCGGATTCGGTGTCGTCGTGCTGGCACTAGCAATCGCCGGCGTTCAGGGCGGTCTGCTGGCGTTCGCCAACACGGAATTTCTCACTTCTATCGGTGCAAGCCCCGTACCCGCGGGCACCGCTGTACTCGTGATACTGATGATGGCGCTGTACGCCCACGCCAAGGGCGACGCGATGGCGATGACGTTCCCCAAGCGATTCTCGCTGGCGAACATCGGCGAGCGGACGCTGTCGGCGGACGTCATCGACCTGGTCGGCGGCCGCGGTGAGGTAACGGTGACGGTGGTCGGCGACGTCGGGGACATCGAGGGGTATCCGACGCTGCCAGAGGAGCTCCGGGCGTCGATCCGGTCGGGCGAGTGGCGGTTCCCTGCCGATCTCCCGCTGTCGGAGCTTCAAAACCGGATGGCTGACCGGCTACGCCGCGAGTTCGAGCTCGTGGAAGTGTCGGTCAGCATCGACGACCGGGCGCGGGCGAGGGTAAGCGCGGCGCCACCGCTATCCGGCCTCTCTAGGCGGGTGGGCGCCGACGAACGCGCCGTGTCGCTATCGGCGCTGCTTCCGACCGGGCTCGCCCGGGGCGACCGGGTCGACATCCACGCCGACGGTGTCACCGTCGCCGGAACGGTCGTCGGCGCGCGGTGTGACCGGCCGCGAGACCGGTTGAGCACGACGTCCGCTTCCCTGGCTCCGGCCAACGACGGCCTACAGACCGACGGCGCGAGCCCCCTCGCCGACCCCGAGCCCCCGCCGACGGCCCGGCGGCCGGTGGCCTCGGGCGGCGACGGTAGGGTTACTATCGCCGTCCCCCGCGGTCAGGCGGCCACGTTGCTCCGGGTCGACGGCGCCCGGGTGGTGGTCCGGTCGCGGGGAAGCGCCCGGGAGTTCGAACTGCTGTCGTTGCTCCGGCGGGCCGGCAAGGAGTTCCGTCGGCTGTCGGTCGGTGACGGCTCATTGACGGGAGCGACGTTGGGCTCGGCCGACGTCCGGGAGAGCTACGGGGTGGCCGTGCTGGCGGTCCGCCAGGAGGACGCCTGGCGGTTCGCTCCCGGCGGTGGTACCCGGCTCCACTCTGGTGACGAGCTGTTCGCCGTCGGCACCCGGAAGAATCTCGACCGGTTCGCGGAGGTGGTCGACTGATGCTTGGCCCCGCACAGGCGGTCCCGGGCCCCGGGCCGGATCCGATCCAAGCGGTCGCGACGGCGCTCGCGCTGGCGGCGATCGGGGCGGCCACCGCCGGGGCGGCTGCCGCGCTCCACCGCTGGTACGCGGACACGACGATACCCCAGGGGCTGGCGGTGTTGGTCGGCGCTAGCGTGGTCGCGCTGTACCTGAACGCGACCACGGTGCTCGCCCAGGTCTCCAGCGGGCAAACCAACCTGACCGCAGCGGACGTGCTCACCAACGTCGTCGTGTTCGGGGCGGCCGCGTTCGCCGCGGCCGCCGGGGCCCGCGTCGGCGACGGCCTCGCCGCAGATCTATTCGACGACACGCCCGACGTGCAGCGGATCGTCCGGTCGGTCGGCCGGCTAACAGCCGTCACTCTCCCCGAGGAGATCGAGGACATGCCGGAGTACGACCCCGTCACGCCGGAGACGAAGGCGGCTCTGGCCGGGGTGACGCTCAATTTCCCGCGGCGGCTGACCCTGGCCGAACTCCGCGACCGGCTCGTCGGCCGGCTGAAAACCGACTACGGCGTGGGCCACGTCGACATCGATCTCGAAGCGGACGGCACCGTTAGTTACCTTGCCGTCGGTTCGCGCCTGTCCGGGCTGGGGCCGACGCTGCCGCCCGGGACGGCAGCAGTCGCCGCCCGTGCCGACCCAGCGCTGGCGGCGAGCGCTGGGGACAGGGTCCAGCTATACCGCGACGGCGAACGGGTCGCGACGGCGGAGCTCCGCGGCGTCGCCGGCGACATCGTCACGCTCGCGCTTGACGCAGCGGACGCGCCAGCTATTGACGACGATATCCCCTACCGGCTGGTCACCCTTCCCGCCAGCCCCACCGCCGACCGTCAGTTCATCTCCCTACTCCGGACGGTCGACGAGACGTTCGGCGCCGCCACAGTGGTCGAGGGGAGCGATCTCGCCGGGATGACGGTTGGCGCACTCGCCCCGGCGGTGGTCGCCGTGCAGTCCGGCGGCAGCGTGGAGACAATCCCGGACCGCTCGCGGCGCCTCGCGCCCGGGGACGTCGTGTACGCCGTCGGCCGGTCGGACGCACTCCGGCGACTAGGGGCCGCTGCGACCGGCAACCGAACCATCCCCGCCCCGGAAGCCGACACGACCGACGACTGAATCCGTCCGGCGACGGGTTCATGCGGCTCCCGCTGGTAACAAGGGTATGCGTTGGAAGCTGTTCGCCAATCTCGCGGAAACTGCCGGCACGCGAGAGGTCGCAGTTGACGTCGAGCCGGGCGGGACGTTCCGCGAGGCGTTCGACGCGCTGGTCGAGACCCATCCGGACCTCCGCGAGGACCTGCTGGACGAGAACGGCGAGCTATACGAGCACATCCGCGTGCTCCACAACACGGAGAACCCCTTTGTCAGCGGCGACGGCTGGGAGACCACGCTAGAGGAGGGGGACGAGCTCGCGCTGTTCCCGCCGGTCAGCGGCGGCTAGGCGACCGACAGCCTGTAAACCGCCCGCCACCTACCGCCGATAATGAGTGCGCCGGAAGGTGACTGGCGGTCCGGGCTGGACGAGACGGACGCCGCGCTGATCGACGGGTTCCAGAGCGGCTTCCCGGTTGAGCAGCGGCCGTTCCGGGCGGTGGCGGAAGCGCTCGGGACGACGGAGCGCGACGCGCTGGAGCGGGTGAAGCGGCTGCGTGAGGTGGGTGTATTCCGGCGGTTCGGCGCGGTCCTCAACCCGCCGGTGATCGGTTCCTCCACGCTGGCGGCGGTCCAGGCGCCCGAGAACCGCTTCGACGACGTCGTCGGCGTCATCAACAGCTACCGCCAGGTGAACCACAACTACCGCCGAGACCACGAGTGGAACGTCTGGTTCGTCGTCACAGCCGCTTCCCGAGAAAAGCGCGACTCCATCCTCGCGGAGATAGAGGAGGAAACCGGGTGTGAGGTGCTGGTGCTGCCAATGCTGACGGACTACTACATCGATCTCGAGTTCCCCGTCGTCAACGGGGACCGCTTCGCCCGGGAGTCCGCGGCCGGAACGGATGCCAAGGCGACCCGCATCTCCGAGGACGCCGCTGCTGACTTGAGCGACCTTGACCGTCGGCTCCTGCTGGAGATACAGGACGGCTTCCCGTTAGCGCTCACGCCCTACGGGGACGTCGCCGACGCCATCGGTGCCGACGTCGGCGACGTACTGGCGGCGATCGAGCGGTTGCTGTCCGGAGGGTGTATAAAGCGTATTGGCTGTATTGTCAACCACGTTGTCACTGGGTTCGACGCCAACTGCATGGTTGTCTGGGACGTCTCCGACGGAAGGCTAGACGAGTACGGCGAGGCTGTCGGGAAGCTGCCATACGTGACCCTCTGTTACCACCGACCGCGTCGGCCGGAGCAGGACTGGCCGTACAACCTGTTTACGATGGTCCACGGCCGGGAGGCTGACGCCGTCGACGCGAAAGTGGACGAGCTCGCCACCGACCACCTGCCGGTGCCCCACGAGCGGCTCTATTCCACCGAGACACTGAAGCAGACTGGCGCGCGGTACGAGGAGCTCGTTTAGCTGTTTATAGGCGCTACGCCCCCTTTCTCAGCGAGCGCCGACCGAATGGGA
>CAZLOO010000044.1:0-12348 GCA_964561055.1 uncultured Halobacteriales archaeon | reverse complement strand
GCGGCGATGCGGGGTGTCATCCGCGAGATGGCCGGCGGGATGGCCGGCTTCCTCCGCCGGCACGCCGATAGCGGTGGGCTTCGCCTCGAAACTGTCGACGAGCTTGAGGAGTACTGCTGGTACGTCGCCGGCACCGTTGGGAAGCTGTTCACGGACCTGCTGGGCTGTTACGGGGAAGCCTGCGCCGATCCAGCCCCCGAGGACGCACGGGCGTTCGCGCTGCTGTTACAGCTGGTGAACATCGCGAAGGACGTGCGCGGCGACTTCGACGGCGAGGACAACGTCTATCTCCCGAGAGAGTGGCTCGCCGAGGAAGGCGTGGACCACGCCGCGGTCGGCGACCCCTCGGCGACGCCAGCAGTCGCCCGGGTCGTCGGGCGGGTGGTCGACCGGGCGACCGGGTACGCGCCCGGCGCCCGGCGCTACCTCCATAGCCTGCCCGAGAACGAGGCCGGTCTACTAGAGGCCGCGGGGCTGCCGTACCTCCTCGCGCTAGGGACACTCCGGGAGCTACAGGGCCGCGAGCACGAGGCGGTCGTTGATGGCGGGGTAAAGCTCTCCCGCTCCGAGGTGGAGGCGCTGGTCGGAGAGATGCGTGACGGCATCAGCCAGGCGGAACTCGGCCGTTTAGCCGATCAGGTACGCGCGGAGCCGTACGGGATCGACCGGTGACGGCGACAGAGGGATAACCGCCCCAGTCCGAGCCCGGGTGTGCTGTGCGTGACGGACCTCCGGGTGACCTTCGGGGGCGTGGCAGCCGTCGACGGGGTCGACTTGACCGTTGAGGAGGGGGAGCTGGTGGGGCTCATCGGCCCGAACGGTGCCGGAAAGACAAGCATGTTCGACGCCATCTCCGGGACAACGGCCGCAGAAGGGTCGGTCCGGTTCCGGGGAGAGGAGCTGCTTGGGCTCGCTCCCCACGAGGTGGTTCGCCGGGGAGTCGCCCGCACCTTCCAGCTGGTCCGTACGTTCGATGGGCTGAGCGCGGCGGACAACGCCATCGCTGGCGCGACGTTCGGCGCCGGACTCGGCGACCGGGCAGCCCGCCGGCGTGCAGAGGAGGCGCTGTCGTTTGTGGGGCTTGCGGCGTCGGCCGACGACAGGGCTGGCGGACTCACCGTCGCCGACCGGAAGCGCCTAGAATTGGCCCGCGCGCTAGCGACCGACCCGAAGCTGGTATTGGTCGACGAAATAGCGAGCGGGCTCACACCTGCGGAGGTGGACGATATCTCGGCCCTGCTCGGGCAGCTGCGCGAGGAACGTGGGGTTGCGGTCATCTGGATAGAGCACGTCGTCGGCGCCGTAATGGAAACGGTCGACAGGGTGGTGGTGCTGAGTGGGGGCCGAATGATAGCCGAGGGGCGGCCGGAAGCCGTCCGCGAGGATCCCGCCGTGGCGGAGGCGTATCTGGGTGATCCGGCGTGATCCGCGCCCAGGACGTCGACGCCTCCTACGACAGGATACCGGCCCTCCGGGGAATTAGCATCCGCGTTGAAGAGGATGACGGCGTGGTGGCAGTCGTCGGGCCGAACGGCGCCGGAAAGAGTACGCTGCTGCGGGTGCTGTCCGGGCTCCACCCGATCGACGCCGGGGAGCTGACGGTTGACGGCGAGCCGGTCGCGGGGCTTACCCCCGCGGAGGTGGTTCAGCGAGGGTTCGTCCACGTGCCGGAGGAGCGGCACCTGTTCGGCGAGATGAGCGTCGCCGACAACCTCCGGATGGGGGCGTACACGAATCGCGAGAGTGTCCAGAGCACGATGGCAGAGGTGTTCGACCTGTTCCCGGTGCTGGAGGACCGCCGCAAGGAGCCGGCGGGCACTCTCAGCGGCGGGCAACAGCAGATGCTCGCTGTCGGCCGGGGGCTGATGGCCCGACCACGGGTGCTGGCGCTTGACGAGCCCAGCGAGGGGCTGGCCCCACAGCTCGTCCGCCGGCTGTTTGACGCCGTTGAGGCGGTCAGCGAGGAGACTGCAGTCCTGCTGGTTGAACAGCACGTCACGGAGGCGCTGGAGCTCGCGAACAGGGCGTACCTGCTGGAGAACGGCCGAGTCGCCGCGGAAGGATCCGGCTCGGCGCTACTGGAGGACGAGCGGGTGCGGGGGGTGTACCTCTAAACCGGGTTGTCGCCCCGCCAGCGCGCGAGCGCCGCCTCGGCCGCGGGGACGATGCCCTGCCGGAAGTAGAGGAACACGACGACCAGCAGCGCGCCGAAGACGACGGTGTCGTACCCCGTGACCAGTAGGCGTAGCAACTCCTCCAGCCCCACGACGACGACGGCACCGACTACCGGGCCAAGCGTCGACCGGAGCCCCCCCACGATCAGCACCACCAGCACCACCACGTCCACCCGGAGGAACGCAAACAGGGAGGGGGCGACGTACGACTCCAGGCCGACGTAGCCGACCCCGACCACGCCTATCAGTGCCCCCGCCAGCGCGCCGGCCGCGGTCCGGTAGCGCACCACGTCGATGCCGGCGGCGCGGGCGGCCGTCTCGTCGGCCCGGATGGCCGCGAACGCCAGGCCGTGCCGGGAGTTTAACAGCCGGACGTACCCCGCCAGCGCCAGCCCCAACAGCGCTACCAACAGGTAGTAAAGCACGATGATCCGGCTGACCCCGAGCGCGCTCCCGGCAGCCTCCAGCCCCAGCCCCTCGAAGGGGTAGCCCGTGGACCCACCGGTGAGCTCGCTCGCGCCGACAAACAGCTCTGTCAGCGCGAGTTGAAGATTTAGGGTTAGGATGGCGACTAAGACGGCCGTGAATTTCCGCCGGGCGGCGACCCAGCTCACCAGCCCTGCGGTCGTGCCCGCCACCAGCGCCGCTAGCGGGAGGGTGAGCCACGCCGAGACGCCCAGCGCAGCCGCCGACAGCGATGTCGTGTACGCGCCGACGCCCGCGAGGGCGCCAGCGAACAGGAACAGCTGGTCGGTCCCGCCGAATGCGATGTTAATCCCCGTCGCGAACAGCGCGAACACGACCAGCCCGACGATCGTCCGCTCGAAGGAGCTGCTTCCGGTGACCAGCAGCGGCACTGCCGCGAGCGCGCCGGTCGCAAGCGCGACCCGCCGGTAGCCGCTCACCCAAACACCTCCGGACGGGCAAGCAGGGCCGCCACCGCCACAAGAAAGAGCAGCATCTCGGCGATGAACGTGCCGACGAGGAAGCTGGCGAACTGGACGACAACGCCCAGCAGGAGGCCGGCCGCGGCCGCACCGGGGACGCTGCGAATCCCCCCGACGACGGAGACGATAACCGCGAACGTGGTGAACTCGAAGCCGCTCGCGACCCCAACGGCCGCGCCGGCGGCGTACGCGATGCCGGCGATGCCGGCGACGGCCGCCGACAGGACGAACACCAGCGACCGCACCCGGCGTGGCTCGACCCCCACAAGGACGGCACCGGTCTCGTCTTGGAACACGGTGCGGGCGGCCCGCCCGAGATAGGTGCGCTGGAGAAAGAGGACGAGGCCGACGAGCACGACGCCCGCGACGGCGATCGTCAGCAGTGAGGCGGCCGCCAGCGATGCCGGCCCCACCCGGACGACGCCGAACTCGACCGGGAGGGTGTACGAGCCAGGGAACGGCTTCACCAACAGCCCGTCGAGCACGATGGCCAGCCCGAGGGTGACGAAGATGCCCAGCAGCACCCGCTCCTGGCCGTCCGAGCGGTACACCAGCGACAGCAGCGTCCGATCGACGGCCACCCCGAGAGCGGCGACGGCAAACACACCGCTTAGCGCTGCCGGCGCGACGGCGACACCGAGGTCGGTCAGCGCGACAGCGACCAGGACGCTCGCGACGGCGAACGTCCCCACCGCGAGATTGAGCACCTCGCCGAGCCCGAACACGAGGGTGATGCCGACTCCCAGCAATGCGAGAAACAGCCCGAACGCCACCGCATCGACGGCCACCCCGAGGAGTTGACCAGCGTTGATGATGGCGACGACAGCGAGCGACAGCGGGGCGTCAGCGGCAGTGGCGGTGATGACCGCCGACCGCATTGCCTCCCCGCCGGCGAGAATGTGTGCCATTCGACGTGTCGTCACCCCGCCCGACGCGCGGATGTACGTTTCGGCTCAGCGGGAGAACGGGCCCCGCCGGGGAGTTCACTCGGGGTCGAACGGGGCCAGCGGGTCCGTGCGGAACACCTCTGTCAGTCGGTAGTTGGCCCCAGGGGAGTACTCCGGTGCGCCGGCCTCGTAGCCGCTGTATATCTGGCGCTGGTTGCGTAGCTCCCCCCACTCCGTGTACTCGATGGGGTTGGCATACAGCGTGTCGAACCGTATTGAGCGGATCGTCTCAGCCAGCGCCGCGGGGTCGGTGGAGCCGGCTTGGCGGACCGCCTCGGCGATGAGCTGGCCGGTGACGTAGCCATATCCCTCGTGCGTGCCCATCCGGGTATTTCTCGCCTCCGCGTACCGCCTCGCGACCGCCCGGAACTCTTCGGAGTAGATGTCCGTCAGGTGGGTGTGGGTGACTCCGCGGGTGGCGTCGTCCCCGAGCGCGTCAGTGATGAGCGCCGGCGGGAAGCCCGACTCAGTAGTGACCGTTGGCTCGTAGCCCAGCTGGAACTGCTGGCGCATGATGGTGACGGCGCCGGGCGGATGACCGGTGGCGATCATCATCTCCAGGTCTTCCGGGAACTGACGAATGAACGGCTTGAAATCGTCGGCACCCACGGGAGCGGTCCGGGTCATGACGTCGACGGCGAAGTGATTCTCGATGCCGTCCTTGACCGATCGCCCCCAGGCGTAATCAGCGATGATGGCGCCCACCGACTGGTAGCCGGCGTCAGCGACCAGCTGGGCCTGGGCGCGCATCGTCGTCGGCGCGGGCACCAGCCCCACCCGGAACGTGTAGCGGGACTCCCGCGAGAGCACGTCCTCGGAGCCGGCCATGTGCAGGAGCAGCGGCACCTCCAGCTCCCCCGCGGTGCGGGCGGTGCGGATGCCGACGTCGGAGGATACCGGCCCGGTGACGGCGACAGCTCCCTCCCTTTCGACCATCCGGCGGAAGACCGAGTCGGCGTCGGTCGGGTCGCTGGCGGTGTCAGTCACCGTCAGCGATAGTTCCCGGCCGTCCACGCCCCCGTCGGCGTTGATCTCCTCGACGGCAAACTCCAGCCCGTTGCGGTGGGTCCGGCCCCAGGGGGTGAACGGCCCGGACAGCGGCTCGATGGCGCCGATGGTTACCGGGCCATCGCTCCCGCCGCCCGCGAGATTCACACACCCGCTCAGTGCCGTCGCGCCGGCTGCGCCGAGGAACGTTCGCCGTCGCATCTACCGGAGCGTTGCCGGAGCGAGCGATTAAACCCAGCGGAGCGTACCCGATGGGGGTGTGTCCGGCATCGGCACTGTGCGGGCCGTAACTCCCACCACCTGCCGCAAACCCTCACGGTTAATGATGTGGGCCTCATCAGTGGAAGTATGCGCCTACCCGAGACACGAGACCTGTTCACCCGCGAGCTGACGTTTCCGGTGACGACCGACACCGTCGTCGGGAGCCACGGGGACGTCGAACTAACCGCGCCCAACGGCGGCGCCGAAACCATTGGCGAGGTGCTGGGTCGCTGTCCGGAGGAGGAGTTCCGGTCCGTCGATGAGCTGTACGGCGCGCTGATTACCTTCGTCGGCGACGCCTACATCGGTCGGAAGTTCTACGACGACCGCGGCGACCAGAGCGCCATCGACAGCGAGGAGGTGTCGTTCTGATGGGCGTGTCGCTGGTGTCCGGCGTCCCCGGGGTCGGTGCCTCGGCGGTGTGTGAGGCCACCCGGCGGCGGCTGGACGACAGCTACGAGCTGGTGAACTTCGGCGACGTGATGTTGGAACAGGCCGCCACTCACGGACTGGCCACCCAACGGTCGGAGCTGCCGACCCTGTCGCTCCGGGAGACTCGACGGCTCCAGCGTCGTGCCGCCGAGTACGTCGCCGACCGTTCGGAGGTCCGAGAGGTACTGCTGACGACCTATCTCGCGGCCGAGACTGATCAGGGCTTCCTCCCGGGGCTGCCGGAGTCAGGGTTGGCGGACATCTCCCCGGAGCGGTTCGTACTGGTGGAGGCGCCGCCCGGGACAATACTGGACCGCCGCTCGGAGGCGCCCCGGTCCTATGAGAAGTCCCCCACCGAGCGGGAGGTAGCGTTCCGGCAGGATCTCAACCGGGCGGCGGCAGTATCGTACGCGATGGAGACGGGTGCGCCGATACAGCTGCTGGAGAACACGGGCTCCGTTGAGGACGCCGCCGAGCAGCTCGCGGATATCCTTCGGGCGGCTGGCGGGGAGTAACTCATAACGGCCCCCGGATTCGTCCGAGCATCGGAGCTTCGTTCTCGGATCGGTCGGTTTGACGCTCCGGGTCTCGGCGTGATTATTCTTGATTCAGCCACCAGAATTAAATAATACGTAATAGTTGTAAAAATAGCTCACACTACCTGACCCGGTGTGAGGAACGCGCCGCTGACCCACCACCATCCCTCCCTACCTCTCCGGTGTCGCCCGGGGTCAGCTTTTAGCCGGCCCACCCGAACACGGGGTATGCCCTGGCGCATCACTGTTGACGAGGAGAGCCACGAGGCCGCCCGCGAGTCGTTCTCCTGGGACATTCCGGACAGGTACAACGCCGCTCACGACTTTCTCAGCAAGCACGACGACCCGGATCGGCCGGCGCTATACCAGGCGTATCCGGATGGTCGCCGTGAGAGCTACACATTCCGCGAATTGGACGAGCTTTCCGACGCCGTCGCCGCCTCGCTCTGGGAAATGGGCGTCGGGCGCGGCGACCGGGTGGCAGTTGTGGTCCCCCAGAAGCCGGCGAACCCGCTGACCCACCTCGCGTGCTGGAAGCTCGGGGCGGTGTCGTTGCCGCTGTCCGTGCTGTTCGGGGGTGATGCCCTCCAGTACCGGCTTACAGACAGCGGCGCGACCGCGGTCGTCGCCGACGAGGCCGTGCTCGACACCGTCCGGGGGGTCGAGGGGGAGTGTCCCGACTTGGAGCACGTCGTCGGCGTGGATGGGGAGGCTCCCGACGTGACTCCCTTCGAGGCACTCACCGAGGGTGGAGACGGCTTCGTCCCCGTTGAGACGGACGCCGACACGCCCGCCGTCGTGATGTACACCTCTGGCTCGACCGGGCCGCCCAAGGGAGTGCTCCACACCCAGGATGTGTGGCTCGGCCACTGCCCGGCGTTCTACGCCTACTTCGAACAGGACATCGACGACTCCGTGTTCTGGACGCCCGCCGACTGGGCCTGGATTGGCGCGCTCGGCGACCTCGTCTGGCCGGCCTGGCACTACGGCCGGCCGGTGGTCGGCTACCCCATGGGCGGGTTCGACGAGGCGACTGCCTACGAACTGCTTGAGGAGTTCGGCGTCACGGACGCGTTCCTCCCGCCGACGGCTATCCGGATGATGATGGGCGTCGAGGCGCCGACCGAGCGCTACGACCTCTCGCTGAAGGCGGTCTGCTCGGGCGGCGAGCCGCTCACCCCAGAGATACTGGACTGGGCCGAGGAGAGCATGGCGGGGGTAGCGGTGAACGAGTTGTACGGGCAGACGGAGGAGAACCTGCTGGTCTGTAACTGCCGGGAGTGGTTCCAGGCCCGCCCCGGGAGCATGGGCAAGCCCGTCCCCGGCCACGAGGTCGCCGTCATCGACCAGGAAACCGGCAAGCAGATGCCTACGGGCGAGGTGGGGATGATCGCCGTCCGCCGAGAGGGCGACCCGGTCGTCTTCGAGGAATATTGGAACAATCCAGAGAAGACCGACGCCGTCACTGTCGACGGCTGGCACCTCACGGGTGATCTCGCCTACGAAGACGAGGACGGCTACCTCTGGTTCAAGTCCCGCGACGATGACGTAATTATTACAGCGGGCTACCGGGTCGGCCCGGGGGAGGTCGAGAGCGCGATCCTCGAACACCCGGACGTCGAGCAGGTAGGCGTGGTCGGCGTCCCGGACGACACTCGGGGGGAGATCATCAAGGCGTTCGTCCAGCCGGTTCGGGGGGTGATCGGCGACGACAATCTCCGGGCGGAGATCCGGCAGTTGGTACGGGAGAACCTCGCGAAACACGAATACCCCCGCGAGATTGAGTTCGTCGCGGAACTCCCTCAGACGACCACCGGGAAGATACAGCGCCGAAAGCTCCGGGAGCGAGAAGAGGAGACGGGATAGCTGCCGGGATTGAACGACGAGGACGGCACCATCCTCACTGTGACGGCCGAGGAAGACTCTATCGAGGCACTCTAGAAGGCCGCCCGACTGTTCGGCGAGTCGCCGACGAAGGTGAGGTACGAGCGGCTAGGGCTAACGCCGACGGCGTCAACGATCATCCGGCAGTGCGGCGGCTGGAACGCCGCGAAGGAGCTAGCCAGCCTGGAGACAAACCCCTCAACGGTCTCGCGGACCGCCGAGAAGCCTGACGATTCGGGGCCGCCGGAGGAGTCGAATGGACGGGGCTTAGTCAGGACCAGCGGCGGGAGCGTAGACCCCCGACCGAAGCAACCGGTAAACCCTCCAGCGGCGCCAGGGGCTCCGAGCATGGTTGTCCGAGCGGAAGTGCGGACGGGGCTGTGTGGCGTGTGCCGAGGACGACGGTGCGTGTCTGGACTTCCGCAGCCGCGACGACGCCCACAAGGACATGAGTGTCCCGACGAAGGTCTCTCCACGGCTACGGGAAGGAGCGGCTCTATGAGAAGATCGGGAGCTACGAGGTGCTGTGTGCGAACTGCCACCGCTGGGAGCACTACGAACTGCCCGACCGAATCGAGAACCAGGAACGGTCGGAGGTGACTCCGACCGGCAGTAGGTCACTACGAGCACATTCGTATGGCGGGGGTTGACCGTTCGACGACCGAACACACTCCAGGGACTGTCGAGCGTTCCCCGACTCCGCAACACCTATTATCGCCAGTGGCCAAGCAAGGGATGCCCAGACAGTACGTGCGCTACGACGTACTGACTGCAAACGAATATCTCAAGTCCCATGGGGTAGTGGCCAATCCTGAAGCCTTCTGGGGGCTTCGACCCAGGTTCGAATCCTGGTGGGACTACTAAAAATTCTTATATAATCCCGGCGAGCAGTGCTGCTGTCGTTCTTCGGGATTTCGGCCAGGAAAGCGCCTCTTCTGGCCGTATCGGCGGTTGACATCGTCAGGCCACGCAGGCGACACGGTGTCCCCACCCGTGGGGACACGGCCCCGCGGGGGTCACCGACTGCTATGCGCTGGTTCTCGCCAGACTGGCCGGGTCGGACGTGCTCGTCGTCTCGGGAACGGTGCGGCCGGCCGGACTGGTCTGCCGGGCGCGCCCGCCGGCGGCTGTCCCCGCCGTCCCCGTGCCGAGAACGGAGGTGGTCCAGGCGTGACTCGGGTTCACGTCCGGGAGCTCGGCGCCCTGGACCGTGCGAGTCGGCGAATCCTCGACCGCGAGCCCGCGCGCAGTACTGCATAGGACGGGGCTGCCGGCCAACTGGTCGTGCCTACGGCGCCCGGCTCGGCGACCGTCGCGCTGCGGACGGCACGCGATGGCCCACGTAAGCTCCCGCCCGAGGCGGTCGTCCGGCTGACTGACGAGGCCAGTCCTGGCGCTCAGCGAGTGGTCCGGTTGCTCTGGGAGGGCCGGCTGTGACGGACGAGCCGACCGGGTTCGACGGCGATCAGGACCCCACCGAGGCCGATTCGAGGGACGCCGGGACCGATTCGGAGGAGGACGTCCCGGCCGTCGCGGCGATGGGCGGGACGGATAAGATTGACGCGCTCGCCCGGCACGAGGATTACGAGGAGCGCATTGAGCCCGACGCCGGCGGGCTCGGCCGGCCAACACCGGCGCTGCCTATCGATCGGCTCGAGGCGATCGAGCCCCTCGACTGCCGGGCGCTGGCCCAGGACCCGGCCGGGAGTGGCCCAGCACCGAGGAAGCCCGTGAACGGCTGTTCCAGGCGATTACCTGCCGCTGCGGGGCGCGGGGAGCGGGATCACTCCGCGTGGCGCATTGGGTAGTTGGCCGTCCGGTCGACCCGGTAGTATGCGCTCTCGGCTCACGAGCGTCGCAGAGGTGCCCGAGGACGGCTCCCTGTTTTACAGCGGAAGCAGCGCGAAAGCCCACGAGTTCACTCGTGGGATGAAGCGCGTAAGGTTTAGTTGGCATCCCTCCGACCCGTCTGCTGCCGAGTCTCGGGTAAGCCCACCAAAGCCGCTATCCGAGTCGGGGGCCGTACTGGCTCGGCCCAGACTCCCGGCATCCGACCGGGACACTCCCACGTGGGGATGCCCGTCTGTGACGGGGGCTGGTCTGTGGCCAGCAGAACCCCACGACGTCAGTCGTGGGAGAAGTCAGAGTGCTGGACGCCCATGGCGAGGAGGCTGAGGTCTTTCTCGTCCCGTATGACGATAATAAGAAACCGCCGGCGCAGGCGTGGGTCAACACCTGTCCCCACGAGCACCAGCGGCTGTACCGCGAGGGCCTCGGCGTCCCGACCCGCGATGGTGGGGGTGATCTGTCCGAACCACGGCTCGATCTTGGACCGGTGTTCGGGCCACTGTGACACCGGCGAGGCCGCGGAGATAACGCTGCCATCGGTCGATATCGAGACCGAAAACGGGCAGGTGCATCTCACTGACGACGATGTCCGATATCTCCACGACGGGCCCAGCGACGACGATGACGACGACCTGCCGGATTCGACTTCACATCTCCGGTTGTGAGCGCTCCTGCGGCCAACGCCGAAGCGAGTAGCACTGACCCGACGAATGTGCACCCTCTATTCAGCACAGACCGGGTCGACCTATTTGTATTCTAGTAGAAATCGCGTGCTGAATACAGAGCGTATATACAGCACTGAAACACCGGCCGATTGCTCTGATTTGGACAACTGAGCTACACGGACGCGCGTGTGAAGATATCACCAGGACAGGCAACGATTTTACATCCCCAGCTTGTATTTTGTTATCATGGCTCACAGCCCTGAGGAGGTAGAGGAATTCGTCTGCGAGAACTGTCAAGTGATGCACGCTGGGACGCCGGTTCATGAGTCACCGGCTAATCACAGTTTCGAGGCCCCGGAAGCGTGCGGTGCTTGTGGGGAGACAGAGTTCATCCGAACTGAAAATTGGGTCTACCATCACGACTGACGACTGGATTCGGTCAAGAACCCGCTCACGAACGTTGCGCCCACGTGATGCGACTATCCACTCCCGCATGATTCCGCGACTGGTCACACAGCGACGGAGCAGACAGTAAGATTCGCGCCCTGTATTCAGCGCGCCAGTTGACTTCTCTCAGCGGTCGGTCACATCTGTGGAAGTACCTTCCGGGGGCTCCGATCGCCTCAGGTTATCGAGCGCCCGCGAGGGGCGCCGGCGCGACTGACGCCGGCGAATAGCGATGTCGACACGGAGCCAACTCCGGTTTGGGAAGCCGGACCGGGACGACGCGACCGGGGTCGCACAGATCCACAAATACGCCGACGGTTACCACTCCGCCGTCGTTCATCTCCTCGTCGAACTCGCCGACCTCCTCAACGCGACGGACACCCTGCGGGCCCGAACTACGCAACCGCGCAGTTCCTGTTCCTCGATACCTGCTCGGTGATGCCGCTGTACCTGCCCGCGGAGACGACCTCTGCGAAGAGAGCCGCGCGATGGACGTGAGTACCCCGCGCGAGACCGTCCAGCCCGAAGCGATGGCCGAGCTTGACCAGCCCTCTTCCTGTTGGGCAACGCCGTTGAGGACCCCGCTACTGGGATTCACGGCGACGAGGAGTTCCTCTACGAGGTCGACGTCCCCGAGGGGCCAAGTGCCAGCCTCGCGGACTGGACGGTCCGGGTGAGCGCGCACTGTAGGTTCCCTCGCCGGGACGGGCCGACCGCGACGGCGTTCAACGAGGCGACCTGGCAGTTCGAGGGCTCGCTGCCCGCGGCCCACGAGACGTTCGTCGACAGCGACGGCGGGTGACCGGTTTTGTTGAAACTCTCAAACGGTAATAGATGTCAGTGGCCGCGCTGAATACAGAGCGTGAGTTCAGCAGTTCGACGACTACAGATGCACCAGTCACTATATCAGGTCACTCCCCCGGTTGAAGCATCCGTGGCTTCGAAGCCCCACAGACGGTCTCAGGTATCGAGGCGGCCCTGTTTGATATCGGCCCGCACCGCTTCGAGCGACTCGATTACGTCGTCGAGCCGCGCCTCAGCCTCGTCCTTGCCTTCGAATTCCGCGACGTTTCGGAGGGCATGTTCAATGCCGTAGCGGTATGCCTCGACTTCCTCGGCCAGCGAGTAGTTGAGTTGGACGGTGAGGGTGTGTAATATCGACCACCAGCCGAACGGTGCTGTGTCGCTCTCGTCGGGAT
>CAZLOO010000043.1:9272-12366 GCA_964561055.1 uncultured Halobacteriales archaeon | reverse complement strand
GCACCCGCTCGTAGCCGTTGACGATGAAGTACCCCCCAGGGTCGGCCGGATCCTCGCCAATCTCGATCAACTCCTCGCGGCTGAACCCGGCGATATTGCATTTCTTCGAGCCGACCATCACCGGCATCCGGCCGACCTTCGCCTCGGCCTCGTCGACGATGCGCTCCTCCTCATCCTTTCCGCCCCGGACGATGCGCATTTCCATGAACACCGGCGCGGCGTAGGTGATATTCCGCAGGCGAGCCTCCTGGGGGTAGAGTAGCTCCTCGCTCCCGTCGGCCTCGCGCACTCGCGGGGTGGTCATCCGCACGTTGCCGAGTTCGACGAACACCGGCTCCTGACCCTCCTTGTCGCCGATATCCGTGTCGATAGTCTCCTTCTCGTCAACGACCTCCTGCATCCCTCGCTCCAGGAAGGCGTTGAACGACCGGAAGTGATGCTCCGCCAGCCGCTCTCGGGAGAAGTACTCCCGGGAGATGACCCGTCGGTCCTGTCGGTCCATGCTCATTCGATCACCAGTCGATAGACGACTGCCGTGTCGGTCGTCCGGGAGTCGCGCTCGATGCGAACCACGTCACCGACCTCGGCGTCGAGATCGCGCAGCGCCGGGTCGCGACGCTTGATTTTCGGCATGTCTGTGCGCCTGATGTCGTACTCCTCGAGCACACGGTTGAGCTCCTCCTCGTCAACGAGGTTGTGCTCCGGCACGAGGTTGTGCTGGATTGCGTCTACCATTGTGGGTGGGCCTGGTCGTAGAAGGCTATCACGAGATACTACAGTCATGTACCGTCGTGACGCACATAAACGTTGTCAAATTCGCCTGCAGGAGCTGTCGGCCGCCCGGCGGCTCCCCGGTACCGCCCGGTCAGGCACATCCTCATGTTGGCGGTGTCGGGACAAAAGGGTGGCGGCTCCCGGCGGGTTTGGAAAGGCTTAAACCCGGAACGGCGATACGTCAGGGTGCCTGCCCGGGTGGTGTAGTGGCCCATCATACGACCCTGTCACGGTCGTGACGCGGGTTCAAATCCCGCCTCGGGCGCCTCTTAATCTCTTTATACAGTTGCAAATAAACACTGCTACCGCCTCAAGTCCTTGCTCGGCGAGTACCGACTCAACGGCCTCGCACATTCGCCGCCGAAAGGCTCCAACGTCGGTGTTCGCCTAGCGCTGATGCCGAAGCTCCAACGTGTTCGGCGCCCTCTTGCGGAACTGGAGCAGGGGCGCACCCGGGTGTCGCACAGATGTATAACCGTTCGGACGGCTATCCCTCCGCGGTCGTTCATCTCCCCATTCAATTCGCCGAACTCCTCAACGCGATGGAGACGCCACGAGGACCAGGGTATGAAGCGGCGCGATTCCTCTTTCTCGACACCTGCTCAGTGCTACCGCTATACCTGTCCACGGACGACGAGCTGTGTGAGGAGGCCCGTGCGATAGACGTAACAACCTCTGACTCGGACAGTCCGGCGCGCGACCGGCTGAACCGCTGAATCCTATCGATCCCCCCGGCTGCCGCCGCAGTCCGAGCGCGACTCCACCGATTACGAGGCCGAGCGACGACTGCCTTGCCGAACGATCTGGCCAGCGCCGACGGGATTGATTCTGAGGACCTCATGAGCGTCCGGTTGGCCGCCTTGGTTGAGGGAACTGTTCACCTTGGTGTCGAGCGCGTCGTCCACGGCGGCACGCTACACCTTGGCGACGTCAGGATCATGACCACCGACGAGAACAGCGTCGCACGTGCGAACTCCCCGCTCGCTGGGGGCCGAATCATCCCGAGGATGCCGTAGAGTTGCGGTGAAATCGCCTGCTGGCAGCTAGTACGTCGACTGCCGCGAGAGTACGCAGCCACCGGCCGTCCGAGGCTAGCGCCGTTCCCAGTCGATCCAGTCCTGCTCCCAGCCACGGCGGCCGGCCGCGTCGCGCTCGGCGAGCTCCCGGTCCTCGCGGAGCGTACGGTTGCGCTCGACGGTGGTTGCCTGCTCCCCCTCGACCAGCATCGGCCGGAACGCCACCGGTCCAAACCGTTCGACCGGCTCCCCCGACCGGTTGACGGCGACCAGCGTTTGCTCGCGGGCGCCTAGCGGCATCGCCAGCCGACCGTCCGGCGTGAGCTGCTCTAGTAGCGCTTGCGGCGGCTCCACGGCCGCGGCCTCCAGCAGGACCCGGTCATAAGGGGCGTACTCCGGGAGGCCGTCGGCGCCGTCCCGGCAGTCCACAAGCACGCCGCCGTGGCCCGCCGCCTCGAGATTCGAGCGGGCCTCATACACCAGCCGGCGGTCGATGTCCACCGCCTGGACGTTGCGGTCGCCCGCGACTTCCGCCAACACCGCCGCCGTGTAGCCGACGCCAGCCCCGACCACGAGCACGGAGTCGCCCTCGCGGGGGGCAACCGCCTCCAGCAGCCGGGCGGCAGTGCTCGGCGAGAGCACAGTCGTTCCGTAGCACTCCCCGCGGCGGTCGGCGTAGGCGCTGCGCTCATTGTCGACGAACTCGTGGCGCGGGACTGCCCGCATCGCGAGCCCCACCGCCTCGCTGTGGACATGGCCTTTCGCCTCGTGTTCGAGGCTGTCAACCATGTCCTCCCGCAGCGCCGCGCGGTCCATAGTAGGAAATCGTCATGGAGGCTAATCAATCGCGCGACCGCCGGGCGGCCGGTGTCCGCGCGTTTATCCGTGCGGACGGGATACGATCCCGTATGAGCGACTCCATCGAGAGCGTCGCGGCGGACTGTCCGGCCTGTTTCCCGCCGGAGACAGTCCACGAACTACTCGCAGAGGGCGGCGGCCATCGGACGGTGCGCTGTACCCAGTGTGGCCACACCCACAAGGTGACCCCTGAGCAGGAGCGCACCGTCGAGCGGCAGGTGATCGTCTCCCAGGAGGGGGACTCCGTCGCCACCCGCGTCGACGCCCCGCCCGACGAGGAGGTGGCCGTCGGCGAGGAGTTTATCGTGGATACGGAAGAGGCGCTGCTCACTGTCCGCATCACGAGCCTGCAGCTGGCGAGCGAGCGCCGGGTCGACCGCGCCCCGGTTGAGGAGGTCGAGACCATCTGGACCCGCGCAGTGGACAACGTCGCCGTCCCGGTGACG
>CAZLOO010000043.1:0-9172 GCA_964561055.1 uncultured Halobacteriales archaeon | reverse complement strand
GCCGCCTGGTCGGCGTGGTAGGATGGATCCCGACGCCGCTCGCCGGGAGATGGTCGACCGGCTCCGGAGCGGCGGTCGCGTCACCGATGAGCGGGTCCTGAAAGCGCTGGCGGCGGTGCCCCGCCACGAGTTCGTTTCCCGGGACCGCCGGTCGGCGGCCTACCGGGACACTCCTCTCCCCATCGGCAACGGCCAGACGGTCAGCGCCCCGCACATGGTGGGGCTGATGGCCGAGCTGCTGGCGCTGTCGCCTGGGGACCGGGTGCTGGAAGTCGGCACCGGCTGTGGCTACCACGCCGCCGTCACCGCCGAACTGGTCGGCCCGGGCAACGTGTATAGCGTGGAGTACGACCCCGAACTCGCGGCAGCGGCCAGCGCCCGGCTGGAGCGGCTCGGGTACGACGTCCACGTTCGGCAGGGCGACGGTCGCGAGGGCTGGCCCGAGGAGGCGCCGTTCGACGCGTCGTATCTCACCTGCGCGGCACCGGAGCCGCCGGAACCGGTACTCAAGCAGACCCACGGGTACGCCGTGATGCCCATCGGGACCGGAAGCCAGCGGCTGGTGCGGTTCGAGGTTGACGAGGACAGCCGAGAGCGAGAGACCCATGGCCGGGTCAGGTTCGTGGAGATGCGCGGCTAGGACCACCGGAAGCCGGTAGGGTCGGCTGGCGGTTTCAGCGGGCTCGTCGGCAGCCCCCCAGGTACCTCGGGGTCGTTGTACCCGCCAGGGGCGACGTCGTTCGGTGCGCCGGGATAGAACAGCGACGCCAGCGCCTGTATCTGCCCCCGGCCGACCCCGAGTTCGAACTGGCCGCCGCCGTACATCCGGATGCCGGCGTCGAGGCAGTACTCGACAGTATCAAGCAACGACTCCACGCTGCCGAACCGGGAGGGCTTGATATTCAGCCACGTCGGCCGGAACGGTAGGTCCCGAATGCTGTCAATCCCAGTGATAGGAACGTCCCACGAGACCCGTCCGGAGGCACGCATAACGCTGTCCTCCGTCTCGTCGGTGATAGCGGGGTCCTCGACGATGGCCTCCGGGAATCCCTCGATGACGAGCCGGTAGAGATGCGGGTTCGGCGGGGTGTCCACGTCCGTCCCGTGGTACTGGCCCTTCATGTCCAGTACCCGCACCCGCCCGGTGTCGACGAGGTCGGCGACCACCGCGGGCGTCCACTCGACAGTGGGGTCGAGTTTGAACTCCGAGTCGGGATACCCTTCCAGGATATCATGGACCCGGTCGGTCGTCGGGGCCCCGTCGCCCGCCGACAGCCGGCTGCTAACGACGAACCGCACCGGATCATATGACCGCTCGAGCGCGCTCGCGAGGTTCATATCGGCCTGTCGCAGCGCGAGATCCAGCGCCGCGCTCTCGATGCCCCACCGCCGGTAGTGGCCGAACGCCTCCCGTTCGGGAGGCTCGGGGAACAACTCCATTCCCTCCAGTGCATCCGAGAACTCCGCCAGCGTGTATTCGCCGGCCAGCGGGAGCTCGTGGTCCCGGAGGCGCTCGTGCTCCTCGGTTTCGTAGGTGACGTCCTCGCCAAGGCCGGTGGCGCCCTCCCCGTGCAGCCGGAAGGTGGTCGTCGTGCGGTCGAACCCAGAGGAGGTGGCCCGCTCGCTCACCGTCCGCTCGTGGCCCTCGACGACGAGCGACAGGTCGGCGACGCGGTCGTACAGGCCCATGGTCCGTGGTCGACCTCCCACCGCTTGAACGTGGCGCCACTCCTGTCGTGGGTGTATCGTGCTGCCGGAACCGCTTCGATCGGTACAGTCGGAAAGTCGCGCCCGGGTGTGAAACAAATCAGTCTCGGTGAGGGTGGGGACTTAGCGACTGAAAAAAGCTAAGTGTCGACCCGGCCACTCCTAGGTATGGCCAGCGACCAAGAGATCGAGGCGCGCATCCTCGACAAGCTGATCTGCATGCGCTGTAACGCCCGGAACCCGCCGAGGGCCGACCGCTGTCGGAAGTGCGGCTACAGCAACCTCCGCCGGAAGGCCAAGGAGCGGCGCGCGGTCTGAGCCTCCCCGCTCGGTTTTTTTCGCCGGCCCCGAGCTACGGCCATGACCAATGACAGCGGCACCCGCCTCGTCGAGGGCTGGCAGGGACGGTTCTACGAGGACTTCGCGGTCGGGGACGTGTATAAGCACCCCTACGGCCGAACGGTGACGGAGACGGACAACGTCTGGTTCACGAACCTGACGCTGAACGTCAATCCGATGCATTTCAACGAGCCGTACGCCGCGGCTACGGAGTTCGGCGAACGGCTCGTCGACGGCACGTTCGTCATCGCGCTCGCCGTGGGGATGAGCGTCATTGACGTATCGATGAACGCCACCGCCAACCTCGGCTACGACGACGTGCGCCACCACGCGCCAGTCTTCCACGGCGACACCATCTTCGCCGAGAGCGAGGTGCTCTCGAAGCGGGAGTCGGAGTCTCGCGAGCACGTCGGCATCGTGGAGACGGAACTGCGCGCGTACAATCAAGACGGGACGAAGGTACTCAGCCTGGAGCGGACGCCGATGGTGCTGAAGCGGGAACACGCCGAGCCAAGCGCCGCCCAACCCACCGGCTGGCCGGAGGGAGTCGGCACGCAGCCAGGGGCGTAACGACCGGTCCCGACCCGTGGACCGCGCTGTAGCGCGCTACGCGACCCGGTCGTACAGTTCCTGACCAGCCTCGTAACGGTCGGCGTTGGCCAACAGCAGGTCGCCCGTCAGTTCGTGGTAGCGGTTCACCAGGGCCGCGGCGTGGGGCGTGATGACGGCGTTGTCGAAATCCCACAGCGGGGAGTCGGCGGGCAGGGGCTCCTCGTGGTGAGCATCCAGCGCCGCGCCGGCGATGGCATCGGTCTCAAGCGCCCCGATCAGTGCCTCGCGGTCCACGACCGGCCCACGGGCGACGTTAACAAGGTAGGCGTCGTCACGCATCGCCGCGAACGTGCCGGCGTCCACCATCCCTCGGGTCGACTCAACGAGGGGGACACACAGCACGACGAAGCGGGCGTCGGCCACCGTCTCTGTTAACTGATCGCTGGTGACCACCTGTCGGGCGCCTGGGGCGGGCCGGGGGCGCCGGCGCACGCCAACGACGTCCATCCCTATCGCGTCCGCGCGAGTGGCGACCCCCTGGCCGAGGGTGCCGAGGCCGACGACACAGACCCGCTCGCCGGCGAGCGTGAATGCCGCCTCGTAGGGTTCGGGCTCCCAGTGGCTGTCGGCCTGGCGGTCCCGGTAGCGGTGGAGTCGTCGGGCGAAGGTGAGCATAAACCCCAGCACCGTCTCGCCGACGCTCTCCCCATGTATACCCTCGGAGTTAGTGAGCGCGGTGTCTGTCTCCCGGTAGCGGTCGAACGGGAACTCGTCGACGCCGGTACGGATGCAGTGGACCCACGGAACCTCGAAGAACCCCTCGCGGTGGCCGAACGTGACGACGCAGTCGATGCCTGCGAGGGAGTCGTCGTCGCCGACGACGCGGGTGTCGTGGCCCTCCTCAGCGACGTAGTCGGCGATCAGCGCCGGGTCGAAGTGGAAGTCGATGGAATCGTGGACGGCAACCTCCATGGCCGGCGCTCACAGGCAGGGAGTAAAACTCCCCGGGACCGCTACTCGGCTCGAACGTTCTGCCCGCCGCCGTCGGCGAACGCGTCCCTGTCACGCCGGTAAACGGTCTCACCGCGGCGCATTGTCCACTCCGGGAACACCCCGTTCATCCCCTCGTAAGGGGTCCACCCGCAGTTCGTGTGGAGGTCGGTCGCCTGTATCTCCTGGACGTTGTCAGGGTCGACCAGCACCAAATCGGCGTCGTACCCCTCGGCGACACGGCCCTTACGCTCCAGGCCGAAAAGCTCCGCCGGCAAGCGGGCAGTGGCGTCGCGCACCCGCTCGTAGTCGATATACCCCTCGCGGGCGGCCGCCAGCAACAGCGGCAGCGTCGTTTCCACCCCGGGAACGCCGCTGGGAGCGTCCCAGACAGTGGCGTCCTTCTCGGCACGGGTGTGGGGGGCGTGGTCGCTGGCAACGATGTCAACCCGGCCGTCGGCCAGCCGCTCGAACAGCGCCTCGCGGCGCCGTTCGCTCCGCAGCGGCGGGTTCATCCGGCCGAGCGTTCCCAGCCGGTTGTAGTCCTCACGTGACAGGAACAGGTGGTGGGCGGTCGCCTCACAGCTCATCGGGTCGGCAGCGTCGACGGCTTCGGGCGTACTGGCGTGGGCGACGTGGAGGTGAGTGTCCGCCTCGCGGGCGAGCGCCGCGGCGTCCTCGACGGCGGCGAGTTCGGCCTCCGCCGTCCGGTAGGCGCTCCATGCGTCCGGGTCCGAGCGTTCGCGGGCGCTCTCGTCGAACAGGGTGGCGTCCTCGGCGTGGACCGTCACAGGCAGGTCGTGCTCGGCGGCCGCCGCGACGGCCGCGGCGAACAGGTCGCGGTCAATGCCCATGTCGCCGGTGGAGTCCGCGAGGAACACCTCGCCGAGCGCGAACAGTGGCCGCTCGAACAGGCCCTCGGGCTCCCAGTCGGGCGTGACGCCGCCGTTGAGCCCGTAGTCTACGAGCGCGCCGGCCGCGAGGGCAGCCTTCGCGTCGAAGGCGGTCCCGGAGACGGTGGGTGGGTCGGTGTTGGGCTGGTCGACGACGGTGGTGACGCCCCCGGCGGCCGCGCTCCGCGAGCCCGTTGTCCACGTCTCTTTGTGGGCGGCGCCGGGCTCGCGGAAATGGACGTGGAGGTCGATCATCCCTGGGAGCAGGAGCTTCCCGTCGGCGTCAACCGTCGGCTCGCCGGGAAGGTGCCGGGCGACGCCGTCCACCCGGCCGTCCCGCACTCGGACATCCCGCACCCGGCCGTCAGCGAGGGTGGCGTCCCGTATCAGCATACCTGCGGGGTCGAGGGGGGAGGTCGTAAGTCCACGCCTTACTCCCCGTCGCCGTACAGCTCCCCACGAAGGCGGTCCTCGGCGCGCCGGAACACCCCGCGGAGCGTGCTCACCTCGCGAGTCGTCGGGTGGGCCCGCCCGAGCACTCGGCGGAACAGCCGCTGGACGCGCTCGCGATCGTTCTCCCGGACGTCGGCGGCATCAAGCAGCCCGGCCCATTGCCCGTACAGCCCCTCGATGTCGCGCTCGGGCGCCCGGTCGATTGCGTCGGGGTGCTGGTCGGCGTCGAGTGTTATTCCCCGCATCTCGTATAGCACGACCGTCGCCGCCTGGCCGAGGTTCATCACGGGGTACTCGGCGCTCGCCGGGATGGAGCACACCTCGTCGAGCCGGCCCAGTTCCTCGTTGCTGAGCCCAACCCGCTCGCGGCCGAAGACAAGGCAGGTCTCGGCGTCTACCGCGGCCAGCGAATCAGCGAGTTCCTTGGGTGTGCGAAACGGGTAGCGCACGGAGCGGCGCTCGTCGTCGGGCGTGACGGCTGTGCAGCCGACCGTATGGAAGTTCTCGACAAGGTATTCGAAGCTCACCTCGCGAGCGTCCGGGAGTACGTCCTCGCGAGCGCGGCCGGCAAAGCCGTACGCCTCGCCGTCCTTCTCAAGGGCGGGCGGGTCGACGAGGTATAGATCGGAGACGCCGAAGTTCTTCATCGCGCGGGCGATCGTGCCGACGTTGCCCGGCGTGTCGGCGTCGACGACGGCGACGCTGAGCCGGCTCACGGCTCGACGTCCACGTCCGAGAGGTCGATGCCGAGCGCGTCGCGCTCGGCCTCGCTCATCTCCGCTATCTCCTCCTCTAGCGAGGGGAGCGCGTCGGCGTGGCGCTTTTTCGGCACCGAATCGGGCTCAGTCTCGACGTGCTCGACGCCCTCGTACCCCTCCGGGGCGCGGTTGCCGTCGTGGAACCACGCGTGGAAGGCGTTGCGCATGTTCCGCGAGCCGGCCAGATCGCTCCCGCCCTCCTTGCGGAACCAGTAGACGAAATCCGGCTCGTGGTCGTCGCACAGGAGCACCTCTCCTAGGGGCTCGCCGTACACGACCTGGGCGACGCTGCACTGCCGGCGGTCCGCCTCCCCATGGACCAGCCAGCAGGCGTCACACGGCTCGTTCACCAGCGTCGCGAGCCGGCTGATCCGCTCGCGGGCGTCCTCGGGCATCTCTCGAAGCGGCTTCAGGTCGCCGTCCGGTTCGAGCACCGCTCCCTCGTCGAACCGCCAGCCCCGCAGGCCGATGGACACCTTGCTCATACCGGCGGTAGCCGTCGCCGGGGCAAAAGCGGCCCGCTCTACGCCATCCGGCCGCTGAGCAGGCCGACGTATCCCAGCCCGAACGTCCGGTAGCAACGCCTGACGGCCCTGTCGGTCAGCGCTGTCCGGGCGGCGGCCACCCGGTCATCCAGCGACTTCGCCGCCCGCCGCGAGAGGGCGTTCCGGAGACCCTCGTCCAGCGAGTCGGCGGGCTGGCCGGCGCCGACGAACGCGGCGAAGGCGGGCGCCAGCAGCCGCCCGATCGGGTGCTCCGAACTGGAGGCCTCCAACAGCGCTACCCGGCCGGTCGCGAGATCACACCAGCCCGCGACGGCCACGGCGGGGTTATCGATCATCCCACAGACGAACGTCCCGAGGACGGCATCGGCCTCTTGCACCGGCGGTGCGCGCATGTCGGCCTGCAGGAGGTGGACGTTCGACCACCCTGACCGTGTGACACGGCCGCGGGCCCGCTCCAGCAGGGGACCGGTGAGGTCCAGCCCTACCACCCGTCCCGAAGGGCCGACCGCACGACGCAGGTGAGGGAGATTGGCGCCGGTGCCACAGCCCATCTCGACGACCGTGTCGCCGGGCGAGAGCGCCAGCGCGTCGACGGCAGCTCGGCGCCAGCGTGCCACGCCGGGGGCGCTCGCGATGCGGTCGTAGAGGTCCGCCCATCGCCCGTAGAACGACGGGACGCTCACTGCCGGGCGATCTCCCGGACCGTCCGGGCGACGGCGGGGGCGTCCGGCCCAAGAACGTACGCAATCGGCTCGACGCCGAAGCCGCCGGTCTGGTACAAGACGTCCGCGGGACTGTCGGCGAACGCCTCGGCGACGGCCGCCTCCAGGTCACCCTCCAGGTCAGCGCCGGCGTCGAACTCGGCGGTGGCGTACCCTTCAGCAGCCAGTCGCTCAACTAGGTCGGCGCTGTAGCGGACGTTGCAGGCGGCCCGGGCGTCGCTGCCGGCCGCTCGGGCCGCCAGCAGCACGGCGGCGACGTGGTCGCTGGCGCCGAACTCCGGCTCCGCCGGCACCGTCGCCCGCCCCTTGATGGCCACGAGCCGGCCCGGGACGGCGGCGACGTCCTCGATGCCGGCGGCGTCCGGACGACACTCCGCGAGGTTCGAGCCAACCGCCGGTATCAGCCCCGCGAACCCGTCGGCGTGCTCCAGCACCCGCAGGCCCCGCCGCACCGACGCCAGCACTCGCTGGGCGGCACGGAGTTCCCCGTCGGGGTCGTGGACGGCGAACTCCGCCTCGTGCTCGCGCAGTTCCGGCATCGCCGCCTCGTGAAGGTCGGCGAGCAGGCCCCCCCGCTCCAGTTGGCGGATCAGCACCTCCGCCTCCACCAGCGCCCCGACCCTGGTGAGTTCCCCGGAGGCGAGCCCGTCACTCAGCTCCGCCACCAGCTCCCGGACCGGCTGGCTGTCGGCGACGGCGTCGTTGCGCTCGATGCCGCCGTGGGCGTACTTCGACACCGCCGACTGGCTGATCCCCAGCAGTTCGGCCACCTCCTGCTGGGTGAGTCCCCGCTCGCGCAGTCCGGCGGCCAGCATCGACCGGAATGTTGGTAGGAACTCCTCGACGACCACTTCCTCGACGAAGCGCACCTACTGGTCACCCCCGAACTCGCGGTCGCCCTGGATGCGGGAGGCCTGTGGCCCCGCCTGGTCCTGGTACTTCGAGCCCCGGCCGGAGCCGTAGGGCCGCTTTGCGGGGTTTTTCAGCTCCGTAAACGTGAGCTGGGAGATGCGCATTCCCGGGGTGAGCGCCACCGGCGCCCGCCCGAGGTTCGATAGCTCGAGGGTGATCTGTCCCCGGTACCCAGGGTCACACAGGCCGGCGGTGTTCGAGAGGAACACTCCGCCCCGGCCGCTTAGGAAGTTCTCCACCGGACGCCCCTCCGGCTGGACCTCGAGGTCGTAGGTCGGCTCCACACGGTCGGTCCGCTCGACGGACTCGACGCGCTCGAACCGGACCCCGCCGTCAAGGAGCTGGTCCAGCCGGGTCGTGTCGGCGCCGGCGTCGCCGTACGCCTCCCGCATCCGCTCGAGAGTCTCGCGCTTGACCCCGTCGTACTGCCCGTTCTCGACGTTCGAGACACTGGACTTTGAGGCGTACCCCATCGCCTCGGCGGCGTCGACCATCCGCATCCCGGCCTCCTCGCGCAGCTCCTGGAGTAGCGCGCTCGGCACCGGGATGTACTGGCCGCGCTTGTAGGCGTCCTCGCTGAAGTCGACCGCCCACATCTCGCCGGACCAGTCCACGTCACTCATCGGGATGTGGACCTCCCGCTCGCGGCTGTAGAGGGAGGTGTGCAGGCCGAGCCTGGTGCCGAGGTACGCCGCCCGGTCCGCCAGCTCCGGGTTGGGCGTGTACAGCGTGTCGCGGGGCTCGCGGCGGTTGCCGTCGCCGTCCAGCAGCCCCTCGAGCAGTCCTTCCAGGACCTCCTCGGGCCAGTTCAGCGTCCGCGCGGGGATCGTCTTCTCCTCGCCGGCGCCGGCGAGTTCACGGAACAGCCGCGACCACAGCGCCGAGCAGACGGTCAGCTTCGCGATCCGGTCGGTGTCGTACCAGGAAACGCTCGTGTCGTAGCTCTTGAAGAACCGCGCGAACCGGTCGAGTAGAGCGCGGTCGGTGTTGCTGACCTGGAGCTGCTTGCGCCGGGCGGAGCCCTCGGCAATGTAGAAGCCGAGCGCCCAGCCGAACTCCCGGGTGAGCGGCAACTCCCGGGGGAGCTTTAGCTCACTCTGCCTGAACGCGACGTCGACACCGTCCGGCGTCGCCGACCGGGGGACGGCGGTCATCGGGCGGGTCCCCTCGGCCTCGTAGAACCCCTGCGAACCGTCCGGGACAGTCGACTGGTCGACCGTCCCGAAGCCGTCGCTCGCGTATAGCGTCGTCTCCTCGGGGTCGACCAGCTCCAGCAGGTCGAGCATCGACCGCTCTGCCGGCGCGCGCGGCAGCCGGTCGGGCACCATCACCAGCTCCCC
>CAZLOO010000042.1:0-12384 GCA_964561055.1 uncultured Halobacteriales archaeon | reverse complement strand
TGGAGGCCCGGCACATCGAACTCGGATCGTGGATACTGTCGAACGCGGGTCAGCGCGAACTCGATTGCAACGAAGTACCCGTTTGCGAGGATGAGCAAGAGCCCGGCACTCAGACGAAGCGTTACTTCCAAACTGTTCATATAGGGGTGTTTCCGCCGGGATATCAAGAGTGGCGTACTTTTTACTTGGGTTAGTGATGGATCTGCTTGTTTGCTGCATATAGCCTCTGTATTCAGCACGCTGTTTGTATCAGATACTGAGCCGTTCGGACAAGCGGCTACCTGTTCTCGGCGGCGGCGAACCGCTCGCGCAGCCGTTCTTCGCGCTGTTCGAACTGCTCGGCCTTCGCCGCGAGGTCATCACACACTTCCTCGAGCTGCACCCGAGCAGTCGATCCATTCAGGGACTGTTGGTCCTCACTGTCCACCTCCGTTTCGCGCTCGTAGGCCGCTTCGACGCGGTCGATCGTCGCCTCGGGGTTGAACAGCAGGTCGTTCGCGAGCCGCGTATACTCCTGCAGCGCCGAGCCGTCGCCACCGCGGAACTGGTGCGTTAGCGCGTACGTCGCGCCCGAGTGCAGGGTCCACAGGTCCGGCTCACGCAGGCCGCTGACGTTCGCGCGTGCATCCTGCGCGGCATGTTCGGAGAGGGAGGTCGGGCTCCCGGCAGCGCGTAGAACGTCTCCAGATCGAAGGGGCACTCGCCGGTATCGAGCGTCACGTCCTCGCTGCAAAGGATGCAGTCCAGCGGGCCGTCCGCGAGCAGCTTGAATTGCTCGGAACGCGCCTCCCACCGCTCCCGGAGATGCCGCCAACAGGGGCTCCCCGACGACAGCGTGACGGGTCCGTCGCGAACAGTACCACAAGATATTTATTCAGATCCGAGTTAAGATATAACGCAACCATGGTGCCCGCATTCGTCGCACTCGACATTCTGGAGGACCGCCTGAACAACGACGACCCCGACCGGGAGTTCTGAGCCGGCCACCGCGGTGCGCTCCGATCCCCCGAGGCGGGTCACGCCGCCTCCTCGACGCCGCGCCACCGACCAGCCGTCCGGCCGCCCGACGGCCGGTCGCAGATCCGGGCGGGGTCGAGGCGTGCCCCGTCGATCGCGGCGGTAGGGACGCCGGTCCCGCGGTCGAACACCCCGACTACGAACCGATCACCGATGAGCCTGGACACGGTCATCCTCGCGCTCGGAACGGACGACGACCGCGCCGGCCGGCTCGCGAACGCGGCCGCCGACGTCGCCGGCCCCGCTGATGCGACGGTGTCACTCGTACGTGTGTACGGCACTGACAAGTACGAACGGCTCAAACACAGACTCGACTTCGCCCCGAACAGCGAGGCAACGCCGGACAGTATCGCCGGGCGCGACGCCCTCGCCCAGGACCTCGGCGACTCGCTCTCGACGGTTGGTATTGACACGACGGTCCGCGGCCTCCTCGCGGGAGACGACTCGCCGGGCGAGCGGATCGTCGCCTTCGCCGACCGGGTCGACGCCGACCTCGTCATCGTCGGCGGTCGCCGTCGGTCGCCGGCTGGCAAGGCCGTCTTCGGCTCGACCGCCCAGACAGTCCTGCTGGACGCTCCCTGTCCGGTGACGTTCGTCCGGGGCGACTGACCGACGGGGGCCGCGCTCTCGGGACCGACCGCCCCACTCGCGCCCGCATCGCTCCCGAGGAGCGGCCGCCGCCAGCCTAGACAAGCTTACGGTGGTCCCGCCGTGACCGGAGCCATGGACGCCACGGAGCTGACCGATGCCCTGGAGACGGCCGGGCTCCCCCCATACGAGGCGGCCGCCTACGTCGCCCTGCTGGAGCTGCGTACGGCGAGAGCCACCGATATCGCCGAGGCCAGCGACGTCCCCAGGCCGCGGATCTACGACGTCCTCGGGTCGCTGGCCGACCGCGGCTACGTCGAGCTGTACGAGGAGGGGACGCTCCGGGCGCGCGCCCACAGCCCCGCGAACGTTCTCGAGGACCTGCGGGGGCAGGCGGACACGTTCGAGGCCGCCGCCGACGAGATCGAGGAGCGCTGGGAGCAACCCGAGCTGAGCAGTACGGACGCCAGCGTCGTCGGGAAGCTCCGGACAGTAATCGAGCGGGCGCGGCTGTTCATCGACCAAGCCGACCATCACATCAACCTCTCGATCACTCCAGAGAACTTCGACCGGCTCCGTGACTCGCTGGAGCGGGCCCACGAGCGGGGCGTGACCGTCCACGCGGCGATCCACACCGACACCGGAACCGAACCCCCCGCTGCCGACCGGTTCGCGGGCGCCTGCAAGGAGGCGCGCCACCGGGCTCTACCGGCGCCGTTCGTCGCTCTGGTCGATCGTCGGATGACCTGCTTCGCCCCACACCCCGGCTCCGCCGACCAGTACGGCGTCCTCGTCAACGACCAGACGTACAGCTTCGTGTTCTACTGGTACTTTCTTACCTGCTCGTGGATGTCCTGGGAGACGATCCACTCCGAGCGCCGGTCGAAGCCCCCTATCGAGTACATCGACCTCCGCCGGCTCGTCCGGGAGATTCAGCCGCTGGTCGACGCCGGCGCGACGATCACCGTTTCCGTCGAGGGGCGGGACCTGGAGAGCGGCGACGTCCGCGAGTTCGACGGCACGGTCAGCGGGACGCGCTACGGGGCGGCGACCGAGGGGGCCGACACCCCGTGCGCCGGCGTGGTGACACTGCTGGTTGACACCGGCGACGGCGAGGTCAGCGTCGGCGCCTGGGGCGCGGTCGTTGAGGAGGTCGAGGCGACCCGCATCGTCGTTGAGGCTATCGACGACGCCGACGGGGACGGCCCGGCGCGCGTGCCGGCCGGGAACGAGTAGCGTCCGCCGCTCGGACCGTCCGGGGCCCGCCCGCGCGGCCGAGCCGGAGTTACAACAGGTGTTGTACACGTCAGACGTTTATTACGAACCCTCCCTGATGGGAACAGTGTGTCACACGATACCAACCACCGGGGCTCTGGCAGCTGTCCAGTATCACGGCGGCAGGTGCTACGGACCGCCGGCACCGGCGCCCTCGCAGTCGGGCTGGCCGGCTGTGTCGGCGGGAGCAGTGCCGGTAGCGGCGCCGTCGTGGTCTCGGCGAACGCCAACCTCGCCAACAACCTCGACACGGGTGCGTTCTACGACGCAGGCGTTCCGGAATCGATCGACATCAGACTGACCGCGGGACCGGAGTCCTCGGGCAGCAGGGCCGAGGCGTTCGCGACGGCGCTGGCGGCCAAGCAGTCCTCGCCGGACCTGATGATGATGGACAACGGGTGGACGATCCCGTTCGTCATCCGGGAGTCGCTGGTCAATCTTGACGCGGAGCTGTCGGACTCATTCGTCAGCGACGTCAAGAACAGTTCCTTCGACATGCTGGTCAAGACCGCCAGCCACCCGGAGACCGGAGAGCTGTGGGCGCTGCCGTACTTCCCGGACTACCCGACGATCCAGTACCGCAAGGACCTGCTGCGGTCGGTCGGCTACACTGATTCGGAGTTCGACAGCTGGGAGACTGCCCCCCCGACCTGGGAGACGTTCTCGACAGCGGTGAGTCAGGCATACGACGAGGCCTACGCCGAGACCGCGGCCAAGGACGACGACCCCTCGACGGTGTCGTACGGCTACCTCTGGCAGGGAGCCAACTACGCTGGACTCCCCTGTTGCTCGTTCAACGAGCTGATAACCCAGACGGGGGGCGCCTACTTCGGGGACCGGGAGAACCTGTTCGGCCCGGTCGGGAACCGCCCGATCACGGTCGACTCCGAGGAGACCATCGACGCCATCGAGCTGGCCCGGGACCTCATCTACGGCAGCGACGAGTCCCCCTACGACGTGGCGGGCATCTCCCCGCGGGCGACCACCGGCTGGACGGAACCCGACGTCGACGCCCAGTTCGCCGACCGGCCCAACGCCGTGGCGATGCGCAACTGGACCTACACGATGGCCATCACCCAGTCCACCTACGAGGGAACCGAGGCGGAGCTGGGCGTGATGCCGATGCCGCGCGGGACGAACGGCTCGGCGGCCGCTCTCGGAGGCTGGCTGATGGGGGTCAACCCACACACGACCAGCCTCCGGGACAGCCTCGAGGTGCTGAAAGCGTTCCACTCCGAGGCGGTCCAGATGGCCACGCTGAACGGCCCCGGTTTCCTCCCCCACCAGCCGAAGCTGTTCAGCGGGAGCGCCACCGAACACCCGGTGTACGGGGAGTTCATCGACACGCTTGCCTGGTCTGGAGAGCACTCGGTCGCGCGCCCGGTGACGCCGGTGTGGCCCGAACAGACCGGCGCTGTCGCGACGGAGGTCAATGCCGCGCTGCGGAAGGCCAAGTCCCCCCAGGCGGCCACGGCCAGCCTTCGGGAGACGTTTGAACAGACCGAACAGCTCGCCTAACCACTACACGGAGCTACCACACATGGCAACAGACACAGCAACGAAGGCACGCCAGTCCCGCGGGCCCGTCTCGCGGGCGCTCACCTGGATGGAGAACCTCAGCGAGCAGGCATACGCGTACCTGCTGTTGCTCCCCTCGATGCTCGTGCTGGCGGTGATCGCGTTCTGGCCGCTGCTGGAGACGGTCAGGATGTCACTGTACGCCGACGAGCTGTTCAGCTCGGACCTGCTGGGCGAGTTCGTCGGCCTCAGCAACTACGTCTCGGTGCTCACCAACCAGAACCCGCTGGTGCCCCGCCCGTTCCTCGATCTGAGCGGGGCGACAGGAATCTTCCAGCAGGCGCTGTTGGTGACGATCCTGTTCGCACTTATCAGCGTCGTGTTCGAGACGCTGATCGGCTGGCTGATGGCCTCGCTGATGGCCAAGGAATACCGCGGCCGGCGCTGGGTGCGGGTGGCGATCATCCTCCCGTGGGCGATTCCCATCGTCATCCAGGGAATGATCTTCTTCCTGCTGTTCCGCCCTCAGGTCGGCTTCCTGACGGGGCCGCTGCAGGCCCTGGGCGTGTTCTCCTCGACGCCGCTGCAGAACAGCGGCGACTCGTTCATCATCGTTACCGTCGCCGACGTCTGGAAGACCTCGGCGTTCATGGCGCTGCTGATTCTCGCGGGCCGCCAGAGTATTGATGAGAGCCTCTATGACGTCGCCGACGTGGCGGGCGCGAGCCTCTGGCAGCGGTTCCGCTACATCACGCTGCCGCTGATCTTCCCCGCGCTGATCATCGCGATGCTGTTCCGGACGATGCAGGCCATGCGGGTTTACGGCATCATCGAGGCGACCGACGCCGGCTGCACGACCGTCCCCTCGCTGTCCTGCATGGTAGTCGAGTCGATGTTCGGCGCGACCCAGGCCTACGGAACCGCAGCGGTCGCCGCCGTGCTGACCGCGGTGTTCATCGCCATCGTGGCGTCGCTGTACATCGGGGCGCTGCGCCGCTCGGGCGGGGGTGTTGGGCCAGCATGAGCGCGGGTGCCGAGACGACCGACCGGCGCGAGACGACCTACGACGGCGAGGACGAGGAGGGCGCCCGTGGCGCATACCGGCGCTGGGTGCGCGACTCCATCCGCAACCCCCGGAAGGTGTACTCCGCGATGACGATCACCGCGGGGGTGTTCATCCTCGGGACGACGCTGTTCCCGCTGTGGTGGCTGCTGATGGTCGCGCTGTCAACCCCCACTGGGGTCTCTGCCGGGGTTGGGCTGTTCCCCAGCGGCTTCGATCCCACCTCCTTCGTCGTCATCTTCCAGCGGATCCCGTTCGCCCGGTACATGTTCAACAGCCTGTTCTTCGGGCTGGCGACGACGGTGGTTGTGCTGCTGATCGCCAGCCTGGCCGGCTACGCGTTCGGCCGGCTGGAGTTCCGGGGGAAGGGCGCGTTAATGCTGCTGATCCTCGTGATCAGCTTCTTCCCGCCGGCGGCGTTTTTCATCCCGCTGTTCCGGCTGTTCACCCAGCAGGTCGCCTTCCTCGGGATCTTCCAGCTGCCCGTGCGGCTGTACAACTCCCCGGGGGCGGTCATCGTGCCGCTGAGCGCGGTGTTCATGCCGCTGGCGATTTTCATCCTCACGACGTTCTACAGCCAGATCCCCGACGGTCTCGAGGATGCCGCCCGGGTTGAGGGCACCACCCGGCTGGGCGCGCTGTTCCGGGTGATCGTCCCGCTGTCGGCCCCCGGCGTGGCGACCGCCGGCATTCTCACGTTCATCTCAGTGTACGTGGAATTCTTCTTTTCGTTCCTGATGACCGGGACCAGCGCGGCCGACTGGGCGCCGATCGTCGACGGGGTCATCTCCTACCAAACCCAGTATCAGGTCCGGTACGACCTGATGGCGGCGGCGAGCCTGGTCGCGATCATCCCGGTCGCGATCCTCGTTGTGATGGCACAGGAGAAGATTGTCAGCGGACTCACCTCCGGAGCTCTGAAAGAGTAATGGCACGCGTTACACTCGACGGCGTCACGAAACGGTACGGCGACACGATCGCGGTCGACGAGATGGACCTCGAAATCCGGGACGGCGAGTTCCTCACGCTCGTTGGCCCCTCAGGGTGTGGCAAGTCGACTACCATGGAGACCATCTCGGGACTGACGAAACCAACCAGCGGCACCGTCCACATCGGCGATCGGGAGGTGACGGACCTCCCGCCGAAGGACCGGAACATCTCGATGGTGTTCCAGAACATCGCGCTGTTCCCGCATATGGACGTGTACGAAAACATCTCCTTCGGGCTTCGGCTGCGGGACTTCGACCAAGAGACCATCGAGCGCCGCGTTGAGCGGGCCGCCGACACGGTCCAACTGGAGGGAATGCTCGATCGAATGCCCGAGGAGATGTCCGGCGGCCAGCGCCAGCGGGTCGCCATCGCGCGGGCGATCGTCCGCGAGCCGGAAGTGTTCCTGATGGACGAACCACTCGCCAACCTCGACGCGGAGCTGCGGGTCCACATGCGGACCCAGCTCCAGCGACTCCATAACGACCTGGAGACGACGGTCGTGTACGTCACCCACGATCAGGCCCAGGCGATGACGATGTCCGACGGCGAGGTAACCGAAGAGGGGTTCCGCTCGCACTCGGGGAACGTCAGCGTCGGCTTCGACCCGGCCGCCGTCGGCGCCACCGTCGGCCGGGAGGTGGTGCTCGGGGTCCGTCCGGAGGACGTCCTGCCGGCTGACCGAGCCGACAGCATCTCCAACCCGTCGGCGCCGGTCGAGACGTACACGGACGTGATGGAACCGATGGGCGACGAGATCTTCGTCTACCTGGTTACCGAGGCGGACGCCGAGGTTGACTTGGAGGACCCGACGGCCAGCGGACAGCTGCTGATGAGCGTCGACCCGGACACGTCGATCACCGAGAACCAGTCGCTGTCGGTGGTGCTGGACAGGTCGAACCTGCACCTGTTCGACGCCGACACCGAGCAGGCCATCGCCCACGGCGTGGTCGAGGGACCCGGTGGGGCAACGGGGACCGACGTCGAAGCGGAAGGCGACGACTAAGTGGGCCCCGGCCCCAGCGACGACCACCGATCACCAACCGATGACAGACCGATCCGTTCTCGTGGCCGGCGAGACGCTCGTGGACTTCATCCCGGGCTCCTCCGGCCCGCTCGCGACCGTCGAGACGTTCGACCGGCGGGCCGGTGGCGCCCCCGCGAACGTCGCCGTCGGGTTGGCCCGGCTCGGCGCGCCGCCATGGCTGTGCACGACGCTGTCGACCGACCCGTTCGGCGAGTTCCTTGCCGAGCGGCTCGCGACCGAGGGGCTGCCAGACCGGTTCGTCGCCCGCGTCGATCGCCCGACTGCACTGGCGTTCGTCGCCCACGGCCCGGACGCCGACCGCGAGTTCACGTTCTACCGCGAGGGGACCGCCGACCTCCGGCTTCGGACCGACGCGATCGACGACCAGACGCTGTCGAGGGTCGATCGAGTGGTGCTCGGCGGCGTCGCGCTGTCGGCCGAGCCGGCCCGCTCGGCGGCGCTGGACCTGGCCAGGCGGGCCCGGCGGGCCGGCTGTCGCGTCGTCTTCGATCCCAATACCCGTCCCGAGCTGTGGCACTCGGCCGACGTGCTGACGGCCGATCTCAGACGGATGCTCCGGTTGACGGACCTGCTCGTCGCCGCCCAGGCGGACTTCGAACCGACGGCCGTCCCGACCGACGACGGGCTCGCCGGGCGCCTGCTCGCGGCCGGCCCCGATAGCGTGGTGCTGACGGCGGGTGCCGACGGCGCGAGCGCCGTCGCCGGCCCGTCGTCGCCGTGGGGCCAGGGCGAGTGGCACCATCCCGGCTATGACCCGGAGACGGTAGCCGACACCACCGGCGCTGGGGACGCCTTCCTCGCGGGCCTGCTGGCGGCGCTGATCGACGGCACCGGCCCCGAGGCAGCACTGGCGTTCGCCAACGCAGTCGCCGCCGTGGCGACGACCGACAGCGGGGGGATGCGGGCGCTGCCGGACGCGGCTGCCGTCGACCGCTTCAGGGGGCGCCACGCGTGACCGGACGGCAGCCCCCCCGCGAGGTGCCGCCGGAGGACGCTCCGGGAACCGACGGGCGCTCCGTCAGGGCACCGGAGGCCAGACGCCGTCGGCCGGAGGTGCTATGGGCGGATGGATGACGGGGCGCCCTCGCTCGACGCCGACCCCGCGCGCTCGGACGACGACGGGGAGTTCCCACCCCGCTCGAAGTGGACCGCCGGGCACGCGGCCGACATCCGCCGGACCGCCGACACCGTCACGGCTGTCACTGGCCCGCCGGGGACGGACCCGGCCGCGGGCGTCCACGTCTGGGACACCTGGCTGCTGCGGGACCGCCACGGACGGGTGACGACCGTCGACGGCTGGCGCGTGCTGTTCTCGCTGACCGCGCCGGCGGACCTGCTGCCGGGCAAGCGCCACGACGCCGCCCGGATTCGCTATTTCTACTCCCGCGACGGCCGTACCTGGCGTGACGGCGGGCCGGTGTTCCACGACGGCGCGCTCGGCCAGCGCCAGTGGGCCGGGTCGGCGCTGTACGACGACAGCGAACTGTATCTCTACTACACGGCCGCCGGCGACGACGGTGCCCCGGAGTTGACCTACACCCAGCGCATCGCGGTCGCACACGGCGGCCGGGTTGCTCCCGCGACCGACGGGGTCGCTATCAACGGGCCATGGACACAGCGGGTACTGCTGGAGCCGGACGGCCACTGGTACGAGACGGCCGCCCAGTCACGGGGGATGACCTACACGTTCAGGGACCCGTGGTTCTTCGAGGACCCGGCGACCGGCCGGAGCCATCTGCTGTTCGAGGCGAACACGCCGGTCCCGGAAGGGAGCGACGCCTGCGAGGGGAACTCCCAGCGCCAGGCGTTCAACGGTAGCATCGGCGTCGCCGCGTCGCCGACAGGCGATCCCCTCGAGTGGGAACTGCGGCCGCCGCTGCTGGACGCCGTCTGTGTCAACCAGGAGCTCGAACGTCCCCACGTCGTGCTGGCCGACGGCCGCTACTACCTGTTCTTCTCGAGTCACAGGCACACGTTCGCGCCGGGGCTGGAAGGGTTCGACGGACTGTACGGCTTCGTCGCCGACAGCTTCCGCGGGCCCTACCGGCCGCTGAACGGCTCCGGGCTGGTGCTGACCAACCCCGCGACCGCGCCGTTCCAGGCGTACTCTTGGATGGCGTTCCGCCACCGCGAGGAGGTGCTAGTCCAGAGTTTCGCCAACTACCACGACTTCGACGGCCGGTCGCTGGACGAGATTGCCGACCTGTCGCCGGCCGAACAGCGCCGCCGCTTCGGCGGCACGCTGAGCTCGACCGTCCGGCTGGCGATCGACGGCGATCGGACACGCGTTCGGGGGACGCTCCCCCACTGGCATCTCCCGACCGAGGACGAGTCGCTCCCGGCAGTGGGCGACCGCGACCCGCCGGCGCCCGAGGACATCGACGACGCGCCCGAATCGCGCGCCGGACCGGACTGGCGCTGCGGGGGCTACCGGCGCGAGGAGCATTACCGCTACTGACCGGAGACCGGCCCCCCGTCCTCCGGGGCAGCGTCCGCCGGCCCCGGCAGGTCGAACGCCGTCCCCAGCGACCAGACCGACAGCGACTGCACGGTCGCCGGCCCGCCCTCGGCGAGCACCGACAGTCCCGTGCTGTCCGTTCGGGTCGGGTACACCCGGCTGGTGAGACAGTGGCGGTCGTTGGCGAACAGCTCGATCACGGAGCCATCGAGGAAACACCGTAGCGTGAGAGGTTCGCCGGGATCGCCGACCCGCAGCCGCTGGACGCCCGTCGCCACCCGGGGGTCCTCGCTCGACCGCTCCCGGTCGACCAGCAGCTCGCCCTCTGCCGTGTACCGGATCGGGGTCCGCTCCCGGCGGTCGGGTGACTCGAACGCCGACAGCTCCACCGCGTCGGCCCCACGCAGGTCGATCTCGAGGGACAGCTCCAGCGTCCGGCCGGACGCCCCGAGCCGGCGGCGGTCGCCGGCCGCGAGCGCGAGGCTGGCGTCGTCGAGATACCGGCGATTGCGCAGCCCCGCCAGCTCCGCGGCCGGGCGCTGGCGCAGCCGGCCGTCCGGACCCGTCGTGATCACCCGCGGCAGCGACAGTGCGCCGGACCAGCCCGCCTCCCACTGTGCGCTCGGCTCACGGACCTCCGGAAGCCACCCCCACGTGAGGTGGCGGTCGCCGTCACGCATCGACTGCGGCGCGTAGAAATCCCCCCCGTCGAGCCTACCGCGGCTCTCGACCGCGAACCGGCCGTCACGGACGCGCCCGAGGAAGTAGGTGACCGTGTCGTCCTCCGAGACGTGCAGCAGCTGCCGATCGCCGAGATCCAGCAGCTCGGGACACTCCCAGACCGTGCCCGGGGAGCCCTGGTCGTCGATCAGCAACGGCCCCTCGTAGCGCCAGTTCCGGAGGTCCTCAGAGGTGTACAGGAGCGCCGCGCCGCCGGCCTCCGTCAGGCCGGTGCCGACGATCTGGTGCCAGCGGCCGTCGGCTCGCCAGACGCTGTGGTCGCGAAACTCCGCGTTCCAGTGGTCGGTCTCGAGGACGTCGAGGTCCTCGGGCGGGGCCTCGATGACGGGGTTGTCGTCGTGTTTCCGCCAGCGGATCAGGCCCGGGTCCTCGGCGGTGGCCAGACAGGGCAGCTGCCAGCGGTCGCGGCCGCCGGTGTACACCACCGTCGCGGTGCCGTCGTCGTCGACCGCACAGCCCGACCAGCAGCCGTGCCGGTCGGGGCCGTCCGGCGAGGGAGCGAGCGCCACCGGCTCGTCCGTCCAGTGCAGCAGGTCGTCGCTAACGGCGTGGCCCCAGTGGATGGTGTTGTGGAACGGCCCGGCGGGGTTGTACTGGTAGAACACGTGGTAGCGACCGTCCCACCGTATCAGCCCGTTCGGATCGTTCAGCCAGTTCGCCGGCGGCGTGAGGTGGTACTGCGGGCGGTCCGGGTCGCCGGCCGCCCAAGCACGGAGTCGGCGCAGCTCGTCGGCGCTCCTGGGCCGCCCCGGCAAATGGCTAGCGGTGGCGGCCGCCAGACAGCCCGCGGTCAGTCGGTCGCGGGCGCCCGCCAGTTCCCCGGGCAGGTCGTGGGCGAACGTCAGCGGCGCTCCGACGCCGATGACGCCGCCGTCGCCGGGACCAGCGTCCCAGGTGACGACGCTTATTTCCCGGCGGACGTCGCGCCGCCCACGCACGGTCGAGGCCAGCACCTCGCCGGCCGCCGGGAGGACTCGCTCGTACCGGGCGACGGGGACCGCTCCCCGGTCACAGACCGGCAGCCTGAGCCCGTCGCCGTCGCTGACCGGACCGTCGGCGTACTGCGTCCGCCACAGCACGCCCGTTGGCTCGGTGATGCTGTCGACGCCGACGGCGTCCGGGCCGGTCGTCTCCACGCCCAGCGTGTCGACTCGACCCATCGCCCGAAGCGTGAGCACCAGCCCGCCGCCCGCCTCAAGGAAGGCATCGACGGCCGGCGCCGCGTCGCCGGGCGGCCCGTCAGCCGCCAGCGGGGCCGCGCGGTGCCACCACAGCGCGTCGAACCGCTCGGCCATGCCGTCGAGCGCCTCGAAGGCCACAGCCGCCGCCGTGGGCACGCCGTCGCTCAGCCAGTCCAGCGCCGCCCGCTGCTCCTCCGACAGCGCCCCGTCGTGGACGAGGCCCACGCGAGCCGGCGGTTCCGCCATACGCCTCTTGATTCGTTCCCGAGTAAAGTCGTACCGGATTGCCGGCCTCTCGCCGTCTCGGTCGAGCCCACGGTCGGCCCCCTCCCCCGCCGGCAAGCGGCCCGGCTACTCCCTGACGAAGGCGCTGATCTCCTCGTTGAACTGGTTAGGCTCCTCCCAGAACGGACAGTGGCCGCTCTCGGCGAACGGGGCGTGGGTGGCGTCGGGGATCGCCGACTCCATGCACGAGCCGACGTCGGTGGGGAAGATCGGCGACTGCTCG
>CAZLOO010000041.1:0-12469 GCA_964561055.1 uncultured Halobacteriales archaeon | reverse complement strand
TGGTCGTGGAGTCCGACGCGGACAGCTTCCAGGACGTGAAGCTCGTCGAGTACCCCACCGATGGCTCGTACACGCTGGCGTTTTCACCGCCGATACCCCGAACACCGTCCAGCAGGCGGTCGGCCGTGAAGGGATGATGACGCTGTTCATGCCGATGGCGCCAAACCCGGTGATGGGAGGGTTCGTCATCCACGTGGACCGCGAACGGGTATTCGACATCGACATCTCCGTCGAGGAGGGAATCCAGTCCATCGTCACCTCAGGAGTGACCGCTGGCGGGAAGCCCGAGACTTCAGAGGAGCTGGGCTTGGACCCCGAGGAGATCGCCTCGATCGGTGGCGAAAGCCAGGCCGAGCGCCGCTTCACCGAGGAAGACGCCGTCTTCCAGCCCCAACAGGTCGTTCCGGACCGCGCCGAGGAGTATAACGACCGCGCCGAGGAGTATAACGACCGCGTCGACCCGGAGCATGCCCGCACTCCGAGGGGGATGGCTCGTCGGGAGCGCGAGGAGGGAGTCCGTGGCCGCGAGATGGACGGGCGACCCGCCCGCCGGGCCGACCGTGACCCCGACTAGCGCGACCGCACGGACCGCCGGCCGGCGGAGGCTGCCAACCGGGACAGGGGCCTGCGCGACCACACGGATCGCCGTCCGGCTGAGGCTGCCGACGGTGACGACGCGGGTAGACAGGAGGGGGAAGACTGAGCCGTCGTTCAGTTTCGCTCCGGTAGCCAAACTCACTTGAGTGGGCCGCTTCTCCCAGAAGACGAATGCGTGGACGGGAGCTCCTGGCCCGGTCCGACCCGCCCTTCGACCCCGACGCCGTGCAAATTGACGACGCAGAGGTGCTGAATCGCCTCGAACCGGCGGTGCGGGAGTGGTGGGTTGAGCAGTTCGGGGAGTACGTCCCCGACAACGGCGGCTTCTTCACCCCGCCACAGAAAGAGGCGGTCCCCCACATCGACGAGGGGCGGAACGTGCTGGTGGCGTCGCCGACTGGCAGCGGCAAATGCGTCCGGCCGGATACACCCTTGATTATCACAGAGGACGGGAACGCTCGTGCAGTCCGTGCGGAGGAGTTGCTGGACAGTCGAGAAAAAAAAGTGGCGGATGTCGACAAAGGAACGCTACATCAAAGCTCTGCTCAGGCGTTCTCGTTCGAGCGGGGCGAGGTGTCCCTCAATGACACACTCGTTTACACCCAGTCTTACGATGGTGAACTTCTTCGTCTTCAAACGAAGTATGGACGTGAAGTCGAAGTCACACCGGCACATCCGCTACTGGTTGAAACCGAGGGCGGTAGGGAATGGAGAAAAGCATCGGAAATCTCTGAAGGTGATCGAGTCGGTGTTCCGGAACGTATCGATCTCCCAGAGCGGCCACTCGAACTCCCGGTCGACGATGCGGTGGAATGTCTCCAGGACCGGTTCGAGAGGGCCCTGACATGGACGGAATCCGAGACGGTGGTATCAGCGTTGTCCGAAGCCGTCGCTCTCCACGATCTGAGTGAGAGTCAGATCAGGGATGCGCTCTCGCTGGCCGGACTCACAATGGACGACGTCGCGGACCGTCTCGGAGTTGATCGTTCCACCGTTCACGAACAGATCACACATACATCTACGGACCGAACTGACGCGACACTCGAACTCGTTCGCGAGGAAATCGATCCACTCACCGGCCGTGAGATATTGGTGAGAACGAACACCGGGAGGCTGTCGCGATTCCAGTATCCCGAGCGTGTCGACCCCGAGTTAGCGAAACTGTGTGCTTTCTTGCTCGCCAAGGGGTTAATTGGAGAGTACGAGCAGTCCAAGGCGATTATGATCACACAGGAGCGGCAAACGGGATTGCTTGAGCAAGCTCGTATTGAGATGCGGGAAGCGTTCGGTGTCGAGTTCCGGAAACGGGAGGGAACCAACCATCTCATCGTTGATACTCCCTTCGCGACGTTTTTCAGCCGTCTGTTAGGCATCGAAACCGGCCGTGGAGGTAATGTTGCCCTTCCGGAGTGGGTCCTGAACGGGTCTCGAGAAATAAAACAAGCGTTCGTATCAAGCTTCCTTTCACTGGAGGCCGAAGTTCGGGAGAACGAGATTCGACTGATACAGGCGAACGAAATGAAAATCGAGCAGCTCGCTTATTTACTGCTCGACTCTAACGTCTTCCCCGCACGTAGCACCACAGAGGCGGACGCTAGAAAAACCGATGTAGAGCGACGACGAGAGTACTACCAGCTCACGATCAGAGGAAAACGTAACCTTCGAACGTTTCTGTCCACCTTTGAGTTTGAGCACTTGAACGCTGATTCTCTTCGCGACTACGCCACCAGCTCCGGGCAGGGCGGCACTCACACTAATAAGTATGCGTTCGACTATCAGGACATCAGACAGCTCTCGGAATACTACAGCAGTCATAAGGAGTTCAACGAGCGGTTGGGGAATGTTTGCGAACTGGTCCGCCGCTCGGGATACATTACGGAGAGCGCTCTGAGGAGTTTAGTCGATGAACTCGATGCCCTCCCGAGCACGGATGAGGTCGTTCGTTTGTCTAATCGAGTTGATCAGTTGTTGGACCAGAACCTGAGATGGCTGGAAGTGACATCGAAACGTACCTTCGATTACGAGGGAAAAATCATTGATCTGACTGTTCCCGGCCCCCACAACTTCATTGGAGGGCGAGGGAGCGTATATCTTCATAACACGCTCGCCTCGTTCACATCGATAATCAACGACCTCTACCGTCGGGAGCGCGACGGCGGGCTCGACAACACTGTCTACTGTCTGTACGTCTCTCCACTGAAGAGCCTCGCCAACGACATCCACCGCAACGTGGCAGTCCCGCTGGACGGTATCGCCAAGCGCGCCGACGAGGAGGTGGAGGTCCGTCACGCCATCCGGCACGGGGACACCTCGGATAGCGAGCGCCGGAAGATGCTGGCCGAGACACCACACGTTCTCAACACGACCCCCGAGACGCTGGCTATCCTGCTCAACAGCCCGAAGTTCAAGGAAAAGCTGGCGTCGGTGGAGTACGTTATCGTCGACGAAATACACGCGCTGGCGGCGAACAAGCGCGGCACCCATCTCTCCGTGTCGCTGGAGCGTCTAGAGGCGATGTGCGAGGGATCGCCTACCCGCGTCGGCTGTTCAGCCACCGTCGAGCCCCTGGAGACGATGGCTGAGTTCCTCGTTGGACAGGACGAGGACGGCCCCCGGGACTACGAAATAGTGGACTCCCGGTTTCTGCGTCGGACGGACTTGGAGCTGGTGGCGCCGGCGGCGGATCTAATAAACACCCCTGCTGGAGAGATTCACAACCGGTTCTACCGACGGCTTCACGCGCTGATCCAGGATCACACCAACACCATCGTGTTCACGAACACACGGTCGGGCGCTGAGCGGGTGCTGCACAACCTCCGCGAGCGGTTCGACGACTACCCCGAGGAGCGCTCAGGCTGTCACCATGGCTCGCTCTCGACGGAGGAGCGTAGGCGCGTTGAGACGGGACTGAAAGAAGGGTCGATGGACGTCGTCACCACTTCCACGAGCTTAGAGCTGGGTATCGACATGCCGCACGTCGACCTGGTTGTGCAGGTCGGCTCGCCCAAGAGCGTCGCTGCTCTGCTCCAGCGGGTGGGCCGGGCGGGCCACCAACTCGGAGAGACGGTTACCGGCCGGGTGTTCGCCCTCGACCGCGACGAACTCGTGGAGTGCGCGGTGATGCTCCGGAAGGCGACCGAGGGGTTCGTCGATCGGGTGTTCGTCCCTGAAGACGCTCATGACGTCGCCGCCCAGCAGGTGTACGGAATGGCCATCAACGGCCCTCGCCCGGAGGCGGAGGTGCGCAAGATACTGACCCGTGCGTACCCGTTCCGTGCCTACGGCGAGGCGGAGTGGGAAACGCTGATGCGCTATCTCACGGCGGACTACGACGGTCTCGAACAGCGAGACATCTACCCGAAAGTGTGGCGAGACGCGAACGACCCGCCCGGGGGGGAGTACCACTACCCCGACTACGAGCCCGGCGAGCCGTTGCTCGGCAAGCGCGGTCGGATGGCGCGGGTCATTTACATGACCAACGTCGGCACTATTCCCGACTCGTTCACGTGTGACGTGTTCACCCGCGCGGGCGATGAATGGGTCGGGCAGTTGGACGAGGAGTATCTCGACACCCTTGAGGCCGGGGACGTGTTCGTGCTCGGCGGGTCGAACTATGAGTTCCGCTATCGGCGCGGCTCGAAGGTGTACGTTGACCCCACCGGAGCGCGGCCGACGGTGCCATCGTGGTTCTCCGAGCGACTCCCCCTGAGCTACGACCTCGGGCGGGAGATACTCGCTTTTCAGGGGGAGGTACTGGACCGGCTGGAAAGCGGCGGACCGCCGGCGGTGCGCAACTGGCTTCGGGAGTTTCCTCTGGACGACGACGCTGTCCGGGCGCTGGCGCGCATGTTCGACGAGCAGGTGCGCTACGCGGGCCGTGAGTCGGTGAGCACCGACGGCCGGCTCGCCATCGAGGTGGAGATGGATCGTGGGGAGTACGAGCGCCGCTACTACGTCCACTCGGGGTACGGCCGGCGGTTCAACGACGGCTTCTCGCGGCTGTTGGCGTACTCCTGTGCTCAGGAGGCTAACGCCAACGTTCAGGTCGCGGTCGCGGACAACGGATTCACCCTGTCGATGCCGCTCAACCGGAAGGTTGAGCTCGTCGGCATTATCGAAGATCTCGACCCTGTTGCTGTCCGGGCGGACCTGCGAGCGAGTCTCGACGATACGGACCTGCTGAAGCGGTACTTCCGAATCAACGCCACTCGATCGCTGATGATACTAAAGCGGTACAAGGGCTACGAGAAGTCCGCTGCCGAACAGCAGGTCTCCAGCGAGATGTTGCTCTCGTTCGCCGAGAGCCTAGAGGGATTCGCCGTCATTGAGGAGACTTACCGCGAGATTCTTGAGGACAAGCTGAACATCTCGGCAATCGAGGACGTCCTCGGGCGGGTACAGAGCGGCGATATCGAGGTCGTTAGCCGGCAGGTGGACTCGCCCAGTCCGCGGGCCTTCGGGCTGGCGACACTGGTCGCGGGAGATGTCGTGCTGGCCGAGGACGAGAGTGCCGTGCTCCGGGAGTTCCACGACCGCGTGCTCAAGGAGATAGAGGACCGCCCTGCTGCGACCGACTAAACGAGCGTGTCCTGTCGCTCGATGAAGTAGTCGAAGACAGTCCCGAGACCGAACCCGTACGCCCAGTGGGCGACCAGCGTAACGACGGCGTACTGCGCGATAGGATAGCCGTTGTAGAACGCCAGCGCGAAGCCAGTCCAGAGCACCGTCCCATAGGCGATGCCGCGGCGGGCCCGACTTACGCCCGGCAGGTATCGCTCAACGGCGGCAAACAGCAGCGGCCAGGTTGTCATCCCGCCGCCGAGGAAGATGAAATAGCCCAGCGCCTCCGTCAGCGCCGGCGAGAAGAACGCATCCAGGTTGATCAGCGCCGCCAGTGAGGCGAACGATGCGATGTCGAACGCGTCGACGGCGGTGCCGACCAGCAGCACCACCGTCATCAGCGCCGTGCCGACGAACCCGCCGGCGGCGCCGAGGACGCCGTCCTTGAGGATGCCACTGACGTCGCCAGCGCCCCCCTGCTCAACCGTTTCGCGCCCGTCGGTAGCCATACCAGGCTCTCGGGGGCCAGCGGTAAAAATCCCGGTCAGCGCGTTAGTCGGCCCACGACAGCATCCGGGCGTAGAACGGTTCGGACTCCAGGGCGGTCCGGTCGCCGACCAGGCACAGTGCTCGCCTTGCCCGGGTAAGCGCGACGTTCATCCGGCGTTCGTCCTCGAAGATAGGGCCGTCGAGGCTCCCCGTGGCGGTGAACGAAACGATGATCACCTCCCGCGCGGAGCCCTGGAACCGGTCGACCGTGTCCACGACGACCCCCGCGGGCACCCGTTTGCCGATGGCCGCCACCTGCGCCCGGAACGGCGCGATGACACCGATATCTCCGGGATTCACGCCCGCAGCGACGTACGCATCCACGATTTCCGTGACTCGCTCTGCCTCGACGACGTTAGTGTTGCCCTCGGCGCGACCGTCGGGATCAACAAAGGCCACGGCATTCCGGAGTTCCGGGGGCAGGTCGTCGGCGTCGACGCCAAGGTCCGCTAACGACTGGCCCGCGACCTCGCCGGAGGCAGGGCGCAGTTGTCCATCGTAGAACTCCCGGTCGGGGAAGTATTGGACTCGCTGGGCCATCCGGTACTGGCGGTCCAGCAGGACCCCGGCATCCGGATAACGCTCGATGAGCCGCTCGAACAGCGAGCGGTCCAGCGACCATTCCGTCCCGGCGTCCTCGGCACGCACCACGGGCGGGAGTTGCTGGTGGTCTCCGACGAGGACGAACCGCTCGGCGCGATTGATGGCGGCGAGGGTCCCCGGCTCGGTGAGCTGTCCGGCCTCGTCGATGACGGCGACGTCGTACTCCGTCTCCTGCATTGCCCGCGAGCCACAGGAGGCGGTCGTTGCGGCCACCACCGGCGCGTTCTGAAGCTGTGCGGCCAGTTCCTCCGGGTCGCCCCGCTGGTCCAGCCGGTACGGCTGGATCGGGTCGCTCACGCCGCTCTCAGTGCCCACGCGGACGATATTCTCGAACCCTTGGTCAAGCAGCGCAGCGACGGCGTTGTCCACAGCGCGGTTGGGGAACGCCGACAGCAGGACCCGCTCGCCGCGCTCGACCAGCGCCTGCACGGTCCGCGCCAGCGTGTAGGTCTTGCCCGTTCCGGGCGGGCCATGGATGAGCGCGCAGTCCTCGGCGGTGACAGCCCTCCGAACGGCCTCGTTCTGGGCGGAGTTGTTGTCAATGAAGACGGTGCCGTCGTGCTCGCCGAAGGTCGGGTCCCGGCGGCCGAACAGGAGATCCTTCCGGCGCTTTTCGCCCTTGAGAACTGCCTCATGGAGTGCCACCAGCAGGCGGTCGACGGTGAGCTCCGAGGGGTAGACGTCAAGCCGCCGGAGCTCGATCGGCTCCTCCGTAGTGACCACCACCTCACCGTCCAGCCGTTCGACGCGGGCGAGTTCGGCGTTGCCCCGGGTCGGGTCACCGTCGCTAGCGAGCACGACGTCGCCCTCGCGTATCTTCGACACAGTGCCGGTCGGCTCGGCGCGCAGCGCCCACCGGCCGTCGGAAAGCTGTTCCCGTCCCCGCGGTTCTAAGTCCACCAGTGCGCGGTCGGCGGCGGCGCGCTCGGCGGCGCTCTGCTCGTGCAACTTCGCGTACTCCCGGTGGACGGCACGGCGCTCGGCCTCGATGGCGCGGTAGAACCCGTCGAAGTACCCACGTTCCTCGCCCGGCACGGGCGAGCCGACGGTGCCGGCCTTGGACTCCTGGTCCAGCCGGCCCGCCACCACCATGCAGGTGTCCTGCTCGAAGCAGTACTCACAGCGGGCGTTACCCTCGTAGCCGGTAGGCACCTCGCCGTGATACTCCGTGGCGGCGATGGCGTTGCGCGCCCGGATGACGTACTCTAGCAGGCCCGTGGAGATAGAGAACTCCTTGGCCGGTGAGAGGTCACCGGTCTCCTCGGACCGGTCGACGGCGGCGTTCTTCGTGTACAGCAGTGTCCCTGTGTTCGGCACGGACTCCCCGGGAATCAGCGACCCCGCTTCCGCACGCTCCCCGAGGATGAGCGCGTAACTGGCGGCCTGTATCTTGTCTTTGAACCGGGGCTCGCGTTTCGTGTTCTTGCCGGTCTTCAGCTCCACTGGCATCCCCCGACGGACGGCGTCGGCTCGCCCCTTGATGCCGAACGTCTCGCTGATGAGCGTCTGCTCCGAGCGCCACTCGCTCTCGGCTGGCGCGAAGCCCGATTCGGCCTCGGCAGCGGCCGCCTCGCCGTCCGTGAGCCGCCCCTGCGAGAGCCACCCTTCGATTGCGCTCGCGTGCTGGCGCACGTCCCCAGCTACCTCCGCTGGGTCGCGCCCGAGTAGGCCGAGGTCGAGGCCGGCGTCGGCGACGGCGTCCTCGATGGCCGCCTCCAGGTCCTGGCCGCGCAGGAGATCGCCGAACACCTCGTGGACGAGCGTCCCCTTCACCACCGGGTAGTTCAGTGGCACGCCAGACAGCTTGTTCAGGTAGTAGATGCGGGGACACTCCACCCAGGAGCGGACGTCGGTCACGTTTACGACGAAGGAGGGCTCGATGACAACGAGCGTTCCTTTGCCGGTAGAGTAGCGGGTCTCACCGCGGAACTCCTCGGTCTCAGGGTCGAGCACCGACAGCTCCATCCCCGGTTCGAGGTGGTCGGCGGTCTCGACCCACTTGCGCCAGAGAGTGAGGGTAACCGGCTCCGCGGCGCCCCGCTCGGGACGGAACGATACCTCGCACAGTTCCACCTCTCCCTCGGCGGTGTTCACCGTCTGGGGTTCGCCGACGTCGATCACGGGCCCCCGAAGTTGCACGCCCCCCAGTCGCGGTGGGGTGGGCAAAGAGGTGTCGGTCGCCGGGGAAAGAGCCCCCGCTGGTGCCGGCTGTCAGCTCACTCGAACTCCGGCTCGCGGTCCTCGACGAACGCTGCCATCCCCTCGTGCTGGTCCTCCGTGCCGAACATCCCGCTCCAGAGTCGACGCTCGTAAGCCAGCCCTGCCGCCAGGTGGCTCTGGTGGACCTGGTTGAGCGCCTCCTTCGCGGCCTGGAGTGCGAAAGCCGGCTTAGCCGCCAGCTCCTCGGCCATATCGTAGACGTACTCGTCCAGCTCAGCGGGCGCGATCACCTCGCCGACGAGCCCCTCCCGCATCGCGTCCTCGGCGTCCAGCCGCTCGCCGAAGAAGACCATTCGGCGGGCCGTGGCGTCGCCGACGATGCGGGAGAGGCGCTGAGTGCCACCCCATCCGGGCACGATACCCAGATCGATCTCCGGCTGGCCGATGACGGCGTCGCTGCTGGCCACGCGCATGTCCGCCGCCAGAGCCAGCTCACAGCCGCCGCCGAAGGCGTAGCCGTTGACCGCCGCGATAACGGGCGCGGGGAACTGCTCGATGGCGCGGGTCACCTCGTGGCCGAGCTCGCAGTAGGCCTGCGCCTCCGGCACGGAGAGGTCTTGCATGTAGGCGATGTCCGCGCCCGCAACGAACGCCGAGTCGCCAGCACCGGTAAGCACGACAACTCGGCAGTCGCCGCGCAACTGCTCGAGCGCGTCGAGCAGACTCTCCAGTACCGCCGTGTTGAGCGCGTTCATCGCGTCCGGACGGTCGACGGTGACAGTGGCAATATCGCCGGTCTCGACGGTCACAGGGTCGTCTGCCATGGACCTCCTGTGGGGGGTGCCGTTCTTAACTCCGAGGGGTTTTACAGGTCCTCTCCGAATCACTGACATGCGCTTGACGCGGTTCACGTCCGCCGCCAGCGTGCTGGCGTTGCTCGGGGCGGTCGGAGGCGGCCTGGCGCCGTTCCTTGTGCTCGGCAGGACCACCTTCTCGGCGAGCATCCTGGGTGTCGGTCTGCTAGCGACGGTGTTCGCTGGCTACAACGCGCTGTCCGTGTTCGGTGATGGTCAGATCCGGCTCGCAGCGGTCGTGATGGCCACCCTGTTCGGCGTCTGGATGCTCGTGGCGCCGCTGGCCTACGGGGTCAGAGGAGTGGCCGTCGGCGCGGTTCAGACGTTCGGTCTCGTACTGGCGGCCTTCGCGGGCTACCTGACGGTGGAGGCCCTAGAGCGGTTCGCGAGACGGGGGGACCGGTTCGCTCATTAGCCGCCCGCCCCAAGAGAGTGTATGCGCGTTCGTGACTGGCAGGCGGTGCTGGAGACGGTCGTTGAGTCCGGTGCCGACCCGGACGGCTGGCGGGCCGTCGCCGGCGACCGCCGCAACGGGGTGGGGGAAGACATGTATATCGGCCACCCGGAAGAGGGGCTGTTCGGGCTAAAAACGTACGCTAAGAATCCCTTCGAGGTGCAGGGCGTCGGCGGCAAAGTCGCCCGGAGCATCGACGACGACCTCGATCCGCTGCTACCGAAGGCTGTCGACGACAGTGGCCGGTTTGGGGTACGCCAGCCGGTTGAGCGCGACGAAGCCGAGGAGACGGCTAGCGAGCTGGAGGAGGTGCTGAAGACCCACGCCGACGCGCCGACAACCCCCGACGCGCTGTTCGAAGACGTGATGGAGACGCTGGACGCGCCCGCATACGGCCCGATGGAGTACGACGACATCGGTCGGCCGGAGCGGTTGGACGATCTCGCGGACACGTTCGAGGAGGCCGAGCGCCTCATGGAGGCCGACCTGGAGGATCTCATCGAGGAGAGCGAGGTCGGCCGCGGCTTCCAGTAGCGCTGAACGCCTGAACGCCTGGACGCCTCAAGAGGGTCGTTCGAACTGTCTGAGGCACTGACGGGCGGGCGTGAACCATCTGAACGGTCAGGAAGGATTTACAGGTACGGGTGGAAGGCCCGACGTGATGAGACGGTCGGTACGACTGGCAGTCGTCGTGGGGCTCGTGGTGACCACCGTCGCGGGGGGAACAGCAGCGCTCGCCCCCGGGGCCGGCAGCCCGGCCACTCAGGACAGCACAGGTGATATCGGTCCGCAGGTCGCCGCGTTCACCGGCTCGACGAGCGCGGCGACCAGCAGCGCCGTCGACCAAGGAATGTGGACCGCGGCCTTCAAGCGGGCCAATGAATCCGAGCGGGCACGGCTCGTCAGCCAGCGAGTCCGGACGCTAGAGCGCCGGATGACCGCCCTGAACCGGGAGCGGGCAGCTGCGGCCAACGTCAGTGGCGCCGCGGCCAGCGCCCGCCTCGCCGCGGTGGACAGCCGAGCGAGCGCGCTCGCGGCGGCCAGCGAGCGGGCGGCCGCGGTCGCCGAGCGACGAGGTATGAGCGAGGAAGCCGCCGCCCTGCGCGGCCTGAAACGGCGCGCCGAGCGGGTCGACCGGGGGGTCGAGATCGACCAGCCTGACGAGCCCAGGGAGGAGGGACCGCCGGACGAGGCCGGCGACGCTCCCGGCGGCGACGGTGGTGATACCGACACCCGCCGAACGGACGGCGATCGCCCGGAGCCGACCGACACCGAGAGTCTCGGGGAGGGTGAGGGCGGTGTGGACACCGACAAGCACGAGTTCAACGGATAGCTGCGGACGCCGTCGGGCAACCCGTCACGGTTTTACCCTCTAACCGGCTACCGGCCGGTATGGACTCCGCCGCGCTGCTCGACCTTCTTGGCAACGAGAACCGCAGGCGGATCCTGCGCCTGCTGTCGCGGCGACCCTGTTACGTCACCGAAATAAGTGAGTACCTCGGCGTGAGCCCGAAGGCCGTCATCGACCACCTCCGGAAGCTGGAGGAGGCTGGACTCGTCGAGTCACGGGTCGACGAGCAGCGGCGTAAGTACTTCTCCATCGCCCGGAACCTCCGGCTGGAGGTGAACGTCTCCCCGTACGGCTTCGGCGCAACGTCGGCGTACCCCGCGAGCCGCGGGCTGGACATGACCCGGTGTCGTCATCTCTCGATAGAGTGCTCCACCCCCGACGAGGAGGCTGAACTCGCCGAGCTAGCCCAGGAACTCGCGCGCCTGGAGGCCCTATCCAGCGAACTGTCGATGGCCCAGCGGTGGGTCCAGGGCCGGCTGACGGAGGTGCTTGACGGCATTACCGAGCGGGTTGGCGAGGACATCTCAACAGACGGTATCGACGCGCGATTCTACGCGGACGTACTGGACGCGCTGGCGGACGGCGCCGAGCGCATCGAGGCCGTCAGTCGTCGGGTGGACGCCGCCCCGGAGATGGTCGAAGAGGTGCTGATACGGCTGGCCGAGCGCGGTGTCGTCGAGGGAGAGAACGGCCGCTGGCGGCTTGTCGACTAAATTTCCCGGGTGAGTCCATCACGGAGGTCCCGTCCGAAGTAATGGCCTAGCAGCGCCACCACGAGGCCGATGGCCGCGCCTGCCAGCGGGAGCGCGAGGCCGATGCCGGAGACCGCCGTAATGACGAGGTAGTCCGCGAGAGTGCCGATCCCGAGCACTGCGCCGCCGGCGATGGCCGTCTCGACATAGCGGGGCCGGGAGGCCAGCAGGCCGTAGCCGAACGCTCCGAGGGCGGCCCCGACAATGCCCCCGACGGAGCCCAGCGGTATTAGTGTCCCCGCGACGACCGTCGCAAGGGCGACGGTTACTACTGCGACGATGAACGCTTTGAGGGAGAACACCCGCCCTACACCGGCACCCATACGTGTCAGCAGCCCGCCGTCGTCCTCGGCCGCGCGCTCCTCCTCACTGGCTTGGGTCCCGTCCACCTCCCGGAGGAGTTCGTCGGTGCTACTCATATTGACCGGTTGGTTGTGCCCATGTAAGGTCCTTTCCTCCTGAGAGCCGCCAGCCGTCTGACGCTGGCCGGGGGATATTAACCCTGGCTCGCACAATCTGGCGGTATGCGAGCAGAGAGGACCCTGCTGATAGCGGGGAAGTACTACCTGCTCTCGGCGGTGGCGCTGGC
>CAZLOO010000040.1:0-12562 GCA_964561055.1 uncultured Halobacteriales archaeon | reverse complement strand
TAGCCGACCAGGTCCGGCACGACGACCCGGTAGTCGTCGGCCAGCGGCGGGGCGACCCGGCGCCAGAGGAATGACCACGTCGGCACCCCGTGGATGAACACAACGGGCTCGCCGCTCCCCTCGTCACGGTACGCCATCTCCAGGTCGTGACCGTCGACCTCAATCGCAGTTCGCTTCTGTGTGTCGCGCCACTGTTCGTGTGACTCGGCCATACTCGGCCATCGCGGGTCGGGTTCAAATGCTTGTGTGACCCTTGAGCGCCGAACCGAAGCCGAGCCTGCCGATACGGGAGTTTGAGTGGGTCGACGCCGCTGGCAACGCATATCCGCGAGAGGACCGCCGACGGGGAGGATATTCCCCTCGGCGTAGCCACGTTCTACGACAAGTACGGCGAGCGCGAGTGGGAACGGCGCAACCGGGACTTCCACCACCGCTTGGAGTGAGAGGCCACCGTCGATTTCTTAGAGCAGTTTCTCTCGAACGGAAGCCGCGTCGCGAACGTCGGCGGTGCCGGCCGGTATGCCGTCTGGCTGGCCGAGCGGGGCCACGATGTAACGCTGCTCGACGTGAGCGAGCGACAGGCCGCTCTCACACGGGAGAAGGCTGCTGGGCACGATGTCGCCGACCAGGTGGCCGCCGGCCGGGGGGATGTCCAAGACCTGCGGCTAGCCGACGACACCGTCGCGGCGACGCTGTATCTCGGGGGGCGCTGTCACACGTGCTTGGTGCCGGCGAGCGCGAGGCGGCCGTCGCCGAACTCTGCCGGATGACCCGCCCCGGCCGCCCGGTGTTCGTCTCCGGGATGGGGCTGCTCGCGAGCGTCACCCGGATGGTCAGACACGCCTGGCTCGCCCTCAAGACCCACGACGAAACCGAGCTGCTGGCGCTGGTCCGGACGCGGGACTTTGACGCTGACCTGCTGGAACGGGTCGGCCACGAGCCGACGGTCCAGCAGGTACACCTGTTCCGAGTCAAGGGGGTCGAGTCGCTGCTCCGGGCCGGCGGACGAAAGATCGAGCAGCCGGCTGCGCTTAAGAAACCGTTCCCACAGCGCCGGAAGACCTCAACGTTCGGACGGAGGAGTACCGTGCGTCGATCCGCGGGACGCTCGAACGGCTCCGTGAAGACCGCCACGTCGTCGACCACTCCGCGCACATGCTGGTGGTCTGCCAGGCGTAGGGGCAGATCCCGCAACCGTGTTCTCCCCAGTCAGTCGGTGAGCGCCTCAACTGCGTCCGGCGGCGCATCGGCCAGTTTCACCAGCGCCTCCGCTTCCAGGTGGTGGAGCCGGCCGGGGACCACGAGCAAGTGAAGCGGCTCCCCCAGTGACCGCCCAGCGAGCGCCGAGCAGTAATTCGCGACGACAAGCGGCGACCGGCTCCCCGCCCGACAGACCGCGATCGCGAGTACGTCCTCCCACCTCTGCGCGAGCAGTTCCGCTCCCCGTGGGGCGGTCATGAACTGCTCGCCGCCGCCTTCTGGCTCGTACTTCCCCTCAGGAGTCTTTATATCCAGGTAGACGAGCGTGTGTAGCCCTCGCTCACGGTTGGCCTCGATGGTGTCCACGACGCTTGCCGGCACGCCCCTATCGCCGGGCACAGCGCGCGGAAACGGAAGTGTAGTTGCCTTCCCGAAGCGGTAGTTCTGGAGCCCGGTGAGCGAGGCGGCCGCCGTGGCCGCGGTGGTCCCGTGGATAATGCGGGTGTCGATATCTCGTTCGTGAGCACGCAGTCGCAGGTCAGCGTGGGTAGTCGATACCATCGGGTCGCCGCCGGTGAGGAAGGCGACCGTCCCGGACTCGGCAGCCGACAGTATCGGCTCCGGATCGCGCTCGACGAGCGCGCGGTCACAGCGCTCGATGTCTACCTCATGAAACGTCTCCAACTCCGCCAGGGTCGTCCCGGCCAGCCGGGAGGTGTACAGCTCCGCGAACGCGCGGTCGGCGCCACGCAGGACATCCCGCCCCTCGAGGGTGATCGACCGCTCGTTGTACAGCCCGAGGCCGACGAAGGCGAGCATACCGGCCACTGCTGCCCAGCGGATAAAAGCGGGCCGGCTCAGGGGTCGGGCGTCTCGACCAGCGCGTCCGGGTCAAGCGTGGCGTGACGCACGACGGCGTCGAACTGCTCCAGCGCTCGCCGGTCGCCGTCGGCGATGCCGCGGGCGTCGGTGCGTTCGAACGCATCTGCAACGAACTCCCGGGCGACGACCGCCAGCCGGCCATCACCCGCCTCGAGCCGGTCGGCAGCGCTTTCCAACAGTTCGGCGGCCGCGAAGACGTCGAACACGTAATCGGCCAGCTCCTTGGCCTGGAGCTGTGCGTAGTCGGTGTCGCTCGTCGCGAGCGTCATCATTGCCCCCTGGAGGTCCGCGAACTCCGACTCGACCGTGTCCACCGCGCCAGCAAGTGCTGGGTGGTCGGCAGCGTCCAACCGCTCTTGGACGGCCGGGAGCAGCAGCTCCGCGGCATTGAGTTGGTCAAGCACCCGCAGCACCTCCAGGGAAAGCACGTTCGAAGTCCCCTCCCAGATGGGGAGCACCTGGGCGTCCCGGAGCATCCGCTCAGTGCCGAAGCCGGCGACGTAACCGTTCCCCCCGAGTACTTCGCAGGCGTAGGAGGCTAGATTCACCGACTCCCGAGCGGTGCGGTACTTCGCGACCGGGACAAGCAGGCGCAGCAGCCGGTAGGCGTCGGAGTCACGGTCGCCCGTGCGCCGGTACTCGTCCAGCAGTTCAGCGGCCACGAAGGTGAACGCGGCACAGGCTTCGTAGGTGGTCTGCATCTCCATGAGGTCCCGGCGCATCAGCGGGTACTGGTCGATGGTATCCCCAAACACCTCACGCGAGGCGGCGTGGACCTTCGACTCCAGCAGACACCGACCCATGATACCGACGCTGGCGGCGGCGTTGGAGAGCCGCTCGAAGTTCAGCATCTCCGTCATCTGCTTGAATCCGGTCTCGGGCTCGCCGACGAGGTAGCCGGTCGTCCCGGTGAACTCCACCTCTCCGGTGGGAACGCTGAGGGTGCCGAGCTTGTTCTTTAGCCGACGATAGCGCTGGTCGTTCAGCTCCCCGTTGACCGTGTGGGGCACTAAAAACAGCGACAGCCCCTCGGTGCCGTCCGGCGCGCCCTCCCGGCGGGCCAACGCGAGCGTGCCCTCAGCGTCGATGTTCGAGCAGAACCACTTCTCTCCCTCCAGTTCGTAGACACCCTCGCGGTCGGTCGGGTGCGCGGCCGTCTCGTTAGCGCCGACGTCGCTGCCGCCCTGCTTCTCCGTGAGGAACATCGCTCCCTCGACGTACTCCTGGGGATCGTCGCTCGTCAGCCGTGCGAAGCAGTCCTGCACCTCCTCGCGGTCGGCGTACCGCTCCAACACCAGCGCCGCGCCGACTGTCATCGACGCCGGGCAAACGAACCCCGGGTCGACGAACGATAGCAGCGTCTCCGCGGCAATGGCGTGGGTCAGTCCGAAGGGCTCCTCGCGGCCTTCCGGCGTGTGGAACACGTCGTGTACGAGGCCGAACTCGCAGTAGGTCGCCCGTTCAGTGTCCGCCAGTGCGGGGTGGTAATCGACAGCGTTGGCGAGTTCGCCCATGCGGTCGTAGGTGTCGAGCTCCGGGGGATGGCGCTCGACCAGCTCCGAGTTCTCCGCAATTCGGGTGCCGGCCTGCTCGCCAAGCCAGTCCAGGCGCTGTTCAGCGTCGGCGAACTCCGCAGCCAGGTACGCCCGCCGGGCGACCCGCTGGAGGGTCGGGTCGACGGCCCAGTAGTTCATCCCGGTACCGTCCTCGAAGGCGCTGTAGTCGATGGGGGCGCTCATGTCGCCTGTTCGATGGTCGGGACCGTGATAAGTACACTGTGAACGCGTGAACACCGAACGAACGTTTGCCGGTTAGCCGAGAACCTCGATGTCAGCACCGGCTGCGCTCCGCCGGATGCTGTCGATACCCTGGCGGGCCTCCTGCCGGGCGGCATACCCCTCGCCAGAGTCCGCAATGACGTTGCCGGTGTCGTGGACCAGCCGCCAGCAGTGGTTCTCTCCCCGGTCCACGTACAGTTCGTGGGTGGCCTTGCTATCGTCGTCGCTCATAGGGAGTGTCGCCGCGTCGCGGGCACAGTGGTGCTAGCGGCTCCCGCCGGCTGGTAGCGGCCCGGGAGTTGATTTCCCCGGAGGCCGTCCGGCCCCGGCATGGACAAGAACGACCGAGAACTGCTGGAGTCGCTCCACCGGGAACTGGCCGCGACGGAGGAGCTGCCGGTGTCCCGTGAGGCGTCGGCGTGGCTGGGGGAGGCACAGGCCGTCGCCGGCGACCTTCTAGACGCCCCGGAACCGGTAGTCGCCGAGCGTATCACCCACGTCCGGCAGCTTCTTCGGGAGGCCGGTGACCCCGGGAACGAGGCGGTCGCAGAGCACCTCAACCGGGCCCGGGACTTGGCAGAGGAGGTTGCCACGGCCGTCGACGGGAGTCAGGACCGCTCGTAAGTTACAAACGCGAGCTCGCCCTCCTCGCGACGCTTGCGCTCGGCCCACTCTTCCTTGTCCCACTCAGGAAACCGGGTGTCCCCTTCCGGTGACTCTGGTATCTCCGTCAACACCATCCGATCAGCGCGGTCCAGAAACTGCTCGTACACGCTCCCGCCGCCGGCGACGTACACCGTATCGCCCCCCGGCGCGTCCCCGGCGAGTGCGAGCGCCTCCTCGCCGCTTCCGGCGAGCACCGCCCCCTCCGGGAGGTCAAGATCCCGGGTCGACAGTACTACTGTCGTCCGGCCCGGCAGCGGGCCATCAAGCGCGGCGGCGATGCTCTCATAGGTTCGCCGACCCATTATCACCGGGTGGCCCATTGTCACTTCCTTGAAATGTGCGAGATCCGCGGGATAGTGCCACGGCATCCCGCCGCTGTCGCCAATAATGCCGTTGCGGGCAACGGCGGCGACGAGCACGACATCGGGATCGTCGGTCACGCTCACTCTGCGACCGCGAACTCGATGCCGGGCGCCGGGTCATAGTCGCGCAGCCGGATGTCTTCGAACGCCAGTTCATCCAGCGGCCGATCAGCCACCTCGATGGTCGGGCGGGGGCCGGGCTCGCGGGTCAGCTGCTCGAGCAGGCCCGGAACGTGGTCAAGGCGCTGCTCCCCCTCCCCCTCGGGGGGGAGCGCCCTGGTCAGCCACTTCCGAACAGCGGCGTAGTCGTCCCTGTCTTGAGCCCCGGCGAGCCGGGACTGGAGCTCCGGAAGATGCTCGCCATACCACTCTCCTCGGGCACCAGTCCCGCAGTAGACATGGGCGTCGACGACCGTGTGGCCGAACTTGCCAACCTCGAAGCCGGTCCGGTTCGCGACGGCGTGGGTGAGCAGGGCGTAGGCGGCGATGTTGAACGGGATACCGAGCGCGATGTCCCCCGAGCGCTGGGTAAGGTGGGTGTTGAGCCGGCCGTCCTGGACGCTGAAGACGAACGTGTAGTGACACGGCGGCAGCGTGGAGACGGCGGCGTTGGCGGGGTGCCACGCCGACACCACCATCCGCCGCGAACGGGGGTTCTCCTTCAGGGTGTCCATGACGTACGCAATCTGGTCGAACGTCCCCTCGTCATTGAGCCAGCGGTGGGTGTCCTCCGGCCAGGCCTCGCCGTCAAGGCCCTCCTCTGGGACGGGGAATCGCCGCCAAAACCGGCCGTAGGCGGTGTCTAGCCTCCCTTGCTCGTCGGCCCAAGCGTTCCAGATACCGGTCTCCTCGCGCAACGAGCGAACGTGCTCCTCGCCGGAGAGGTACCAGAGGAATTCGTGGACGAGCGAGTTCCACCGGAAGCCTGAGAGGTCTTTCGTCGTCAGAAGCGGGAACCCCTCCCGGAGGTCCACCGTGTACGACCGGCTGAACCCCGCAATCGTGTCCACCCCGGTCCTGCTCGGTTCGTGGCTCCCCTCCCGCAGGACGCCGTCGACGAGGTCGAGATACTGGCGCATCCGTTGGTGTGTCCACGGCGCTGCACCGCAAAACCGTTGCCGGTGTCGTTCGGCCCTGCTACGGCGCCACCGCCCCCCGACTCCGACCATACCCAGCTCCGCCAGTCCGTCGAACGGTGGGACCGACGTGTGGGGATTAAGTCAGAGCCGTGAGTATGCGAACACGTATGGATCTCACTTGGCACGGCCACTCGACGTGGCACGTCGAATTGAACGGCACGAGCATTCTTATCGACCCCTTCTTCGACAATCCGCACACGTCCTTGGAGCCGGCGGACATCGGTATGCCAGACCTGCTCCTGCTCACCCACGGTCACGCCGACCACATCGCCCACGCCGGCGAGTTCACCGACGCTACGCTGGCCTCGACCCCGGAGTTGGTCGGTTACATGGAGGAGACCCACGGCTTCGAGGAGACCGTCGGCATGAACATCGGCGGCACGGTTGAGTTAGCGGACGTGTTCGTCACGATGCACCGCGCGGACCACACGAACGGCATCAACACCGGCTACGAGCACGACGCCGGGATGCCGACCGGCTACATCATCTCCGACAGCAAGCCCACTCAGGAGTCCGACCCGGAGGCGACGACGTTCTACCACGCTGGCGACACTGGCCTGATGACGGAGATGCGGGACGTGATCGGCCCGTACCTGGAACCGGACGTAGCCGCGCTGCCGGTGGGTGACCACTTCACGATGGGGCCGGCCCAAGCGGCCATCGCCGTCGACTGGCTGGACGTGGACTACGCGCTGCCGATGCACTACGACACGTTCCCGCCGGTCGAAATCAATATCGAGGACTTCGAGCGGGAAGTGCGTGCGACCGGCTCCGACGCCGATGTGGTTGTCCTCGAGGGGGACGGCACGTTCAGCTACGAAGGCTGATCGGACCTGCGGTCCAGTTCGGACACGACCGGGCTACCTTTTTATTCGAGCCGCGAGAGGGTCCGAATGTAATGGCCGAAGCAGAGTCAACTGCCGACATCGAATCGACCACAGTCAATGATCAACAGTTCTTCGCCTCCAGCCGCGTCGGCGATTTCGAGCTGAGCATCGACGCAATGGGGGAGGACGGCCCAACCCCGAACGAGGTACTGGTCGCGGACTACGCCTCCTGTTACACCTTCGCCTTCCGGGCAGGTGCGATGCGTAACGACTTCGACGACCCCGGGAAAATACAGACGGAGGCTGCCGCCGACCTCGACGACGAGGACGACCTCGAGTCAATCAGCTTCACGATGCACCTCGAGAACGACTACTCCGAGGAGGACCTCGCCGAGCTTGAGGAGCTGGCCGAGGAGATCTGTCACGTCCACGCCGCGCTCCGCGAGGGGCTGTACGCCGACGTAGAGATCCACGCCGACCAGTTCTGAGCCGGTCGGCTCTGGAAGCGCCGCGTTCTTCGTTCCCCCAAGCGAGCCTGCGTAGGGCAGGCTCGGCGGTCCGGCGATCGGTCGCTCCGTCTTGTCAGGCGCCGGCCTCTTCGAGAGCCGACTCGATGTCCTCGCGCTGGGTGACGCCGATGAACCGGTCGACAACGCCGTCGTCGTTCTCCACCACGATCGTCGGCAGCGAGCGGACCTGGTACTCGTTGGCAACGTCCTGTTCCTCGTCGACGTTCACCTTCTGGAGTTCGAAGCGGCCGTCCCACTCCTCGGCCAGCTCTTCCAGAATCGGCGTCTGTGTCTTACACGGGCCACACCAGTCGGCGTAGAAGTCCTTGAGTACGACCGTCATCACAGCCCGGCTAGCCTCGCCCGTGAAATAAGGATTTCCCACTTCGCGGCGGTCGGGCACAACCCATTAGCCCCTCCCCGCCGGCCATCCGGTATGCGCGTCACCTTTCTCGGCACCGGCAGCGCGATGCCGACCGGCGAGCGGTTCCAGACCGGCCTGCTCGTCGAGGGCGAGGAGCCGCTGCTGGTGGACTGTGGCTCCGGCGTGCTCCACGCGCTGGCGGGGACGGACACCGGCTATGAGGCGCCGGGGAACGTGCTGCTCACCCACCACCATCTCGACCACGTCAGCGACCTGCTCGTGCTCCTAAAGGCCCGCTGGCTGGCCGGCGAGGAGGCGCTGTCCGTGCTTGGCCCCCCCGGCACGAAAGAACTGTTCGACGGCCTACTCGATGTCCATGAGTACATGCAGGGAAGGGTCGAACTCGCGGTCCGGGACCTCCAGCCGGGCGAGGCGTTCTCCGTCGCCGGGATGGACGTCAACTCGATGGAGACGCGCCACTCGATGCAGGCGCTGGCCTACCGCTTCGAGCACGGGGACGCCGTTTTTAGCTTCTCGGCCGACTCGGAGGCGTTCGACGCGCTCGCCGCGTTCGCCGACGGCTCGGACGCCTTCGCCCACGACTGCTCGTTCCCGGACGGCGTGGATGTCGCCAACCACCCCACCCCCTCCCAGCTGGGCGAGGTCCTCGCGGGGTACGACTACGGGACCGTCTACCTCACTCATCTCTACCCCCACACGCGGGGGCGCCACGAGGAGATGGTCGCCTCCGTTACCGAGGCGTACGACGGCGAGGTTGCGATGGCACGCGATGGCCTCAGTCTGGAGCTGTAGTCAGAGGAACTGGTCCAGCGTGGTCACCTCGCCCGCCGGCTCCGGGGGCGCCGGCTCCGCAGCCTCGCTGGCCTCGACGACCAGCAGCCGCCCGGCCCGCTCGGTCCAGCCGGTGGGGAGGTCGTCGCCGACAGTCCAGTCGCCGATGAAACACTCCATGAACTCCTCGAAGAAGCGGCCGACGCTCTTGGAGTAGAGCGCCCCCGGAAACCGCGGCGGTACTCGGTTACGCTCGTCCGCGAGCGCGCCGATAGCAGCCGCAGGCACCACCCGGACGGTGCTCTCGACGGGGCCGAACAGCACTATCGTGTCGGTCGTCGTCGCTCGGAGATCGCCCACGGTCTCGCCTAATCCCTCCGTGTCGAACCAGCCTGGCGGGGAGTCGGTACGGGGGGTTACACACCGGGCGAGTACGCCCTTCGACACCGTGTAGGCCTCCAAGTCCGCGCGGAACAGCACGGCGAGGGTGCCGCCGTCGCCGTCCAGGGGCTCAACGCGGGCCCCGAACGATACCTCACCCTTGCGGGCGCCGTCGACGGCGCCGGCAACTCGGTCGGCGACCTGCCGGGCCAGTCTGTCGACGCCGACCGGCTCCGGGTCGGCCTTCGGCAGCGGCTCCGCCAGCGGATCTACGCCGCCACAGGCCTCCTCCACCCGGTTGCCCAGGAACCGCACCACCCGTCTGTCCTTCACGCCCGCTACCTCCCCCGGTCGGCACAATAAGCTTGCGACGCCCGTTCTCGGCCGCAGTCCGTCCCTCGGCCGGCGACGGCGGTACCGCAGCGGAGAGTACTCTCGATGTTAAGCAGTTACCTGGTACGTTTCCGAACCAGCTATACGTCCGCGCCCACAATTAAGGGCAGTGACTCACGTGTCAGTTAATTCAGAGGCCGAAACCGGGGAGGCGGGGGAGCGCTACGGCGAACAGGCGTGTTCGGTTATCGACTCGCTACGACAGATCGGCTCACAGTGGCGGCTGATCGTCCTCCACGACCTCCAAGAGGGAGAGAAGCGGTTCAACGAGCTGAAACGCTCTACCGGCGCCAACGCCCGCACCCTGTCGCGAGTGCTCGACGACCTCGCGGAGATGGGGTTCGTCGACCGGCGGATGGAGGAGGCCGCTCCGGTGGCGACGTACTACTCGCTCACTCCGAAAGGGGAGTCGCTGGCGCCAGTGTTCGAGGAGATAGACCGCTGGGCCGACGAGTGGCTGTGAGGCGATGACGGAGCCGGTTCTCGACGATCACCTCCACCTCGACCCGGTAAACGGCCGCGGCGCCGAGGCCGCTTCGGAGTTCGCCGACGCCGGGGGGACCCACCTGCTTGTATTGAACAAACCCTCTTGGAGCTACGGGGTCGAGGTCAAGGACGGTGACGACTTCCGGGTCGGCTACGACCACACGGTATCGGTGACCGCCGAGGCGAGCGGCCGCCTCCCCGGGAGCGCGTGGCCGGTGCTGGGCGTCCACCCGGCGCTTATTTCGCAGCTTTTGAACCGCGGCTACGACCCCGACGGCGCGGCGGAGCTGATGGTTGCAGGCCTGGAGACTGCAGCGGAGTACGTTGATGGGGACAGAGCGCTCTGCCTGAAGTCCGGCCGGCCCCACTACGATGTTGAGGACGCCGTTTGGGACGCCTCCAACCGGGTGATGTGCCGGGCGTTCGAGCTCGGGGCGGAACTCAACTGTCCAGTACAGCTACACACCGAGGCCGGAGAGTCGTTCCAGGACATCGTCGAGTGGGCTCGCAAAGCTGGGATGGATCCCGGGAACGTGGTCAAACACTACGCCGGGGGCCGGTGTGAGGGCCCGACCCCCAGCGTCCTGGCCGACCGGGAGGAGCTACGGCGCGCGGCCGAGACTGGCCAGCCGTTCATGATGGAGACGGACTTCATCGACGACCCCGAGCGCCCGGGGGCGGTGCTCGGGCCGAGGACCGTACCGAAACGCACCCGCTGGCTCCGCGAGGAGGGGTACGACGACGCCCTGGAGCGCGCCCACGTCGAAACACCACGCCAGGTGTACGGTATCGACACCCGGGCCACCCTAGAGTAGCGCCGAACGATTTTTAATGATGTGAACACAACGACACTTATGACGCTCGGCGTTCCGTTCTGTGACAGCCCTGATCAGTCCGTAGCCGTGGGCGTGTTCTCCGGGCTCGTCGGCGGCGGTGCCGGCCTCGCGCTCGGGTTGGGGCCGATCGGGGTGGCAGCGCTCGCTGGCAGCCTTGCGCTCGGCGGCGAACTGCTCGGTCACGCACTGGCGGGGGATTTCCGGCATGAGGATCCCGCCGCCAGCGCGGACTGATAGCCGTAGTAACCATTCCCTAACCACTATTCCGGCGGGGGCGCTAGCAGCACTATGGCTCCCGACGAGACGCCGGACGAGCCCGGTCGGGCTCGCCGCGCCGGTCAGTCCGTCTACGAGTTCGCGGCTGACATCGTCCTCACGGGTATCGTCGTCATCCTACCATTGGTCGTCACCATCTACGTGCTTCAAGCAGCGTACGGCTTCATCGCAAGCGCGCTGCGGCCGTTCGTCCAGGCGCTCCGGTGGGCCGGGCTCATTGAGGGGGTGCGCACCGCCCCACCCGTACAGTTCCTCGTCACGCTGGAGGTAGTTCCCAGTGCCACCGAATTGGTAACCGACGCCATCGCGCTGGCCATCCTTGTCGTGGTCGTGCTCATGGTGGGCACCGTCGCGCGCAACCAGTACGGCGAGCGGATGGTGGACTACTTCGACGCCATCGTCACCGCGTTCCCCGGTATCGGCTCCATCTACCAGTCGTTCCGGCGGCTCGGCGACGCGATGCTGGACAGCGGGATGGAGAATTTCCAAGAAGTGAAGCTCGTGGAGTTCCCTTTCGAGGAGACGTACGTGCTCGGCTTCGAGACTAACCGCTCGCCGATGACCATACGGGCCGCCGCCGGTAAGCCCGACGAGGAGATGTTGACCCTGTTTCTCCCGCTCGCACCGAACCCGGTGATGGGTGGGTTCCTCACTCACGTCCCCGAAGAGCGGGTCCGCGAGGTGGACATGACCGTCGAGGAGGCGGTCCAGAGCATCATCACCAGCGGTATCGCCACCCCGGACCCCGAAGCAGGGGAATTCGGGGAGTTGACCGACGAGCAGCGCCGTCGCATCTCTGGGATGGACGAGGAGCCGGCAACCGACGACTAGCCGGACAGCACGACGTCGGTGAGCCAGCAGCCGTTCAGGTCGCCGGAGTGGTCGCTCGACAACCTGAACCGGTAGGTCCGGCGCTGGCCCTCAGGTCCGGTGATCTCTACCTCCGCGGTGGCTTCCCCGTCCTGGACTGTCACGGGACCGAGCACCGCCTCCCGGTGGTCGATCATCGGCCGGTAGACATCGTTGCGAACCATCCGCTTGAACGCCTCCAGCGGACCCGTCGCCGCACGGTTCGCGGGCGAGGCGAACCGCCAGGCCGTCTCGATACCAGCGTCCTCCTTGGGGTGGTCGTTGTGCTTCAGTGCGTCCAACTGGGTGCGGATGGCGTCCTTCGCGGAGAGCGACGGGTGCGGCTCCGGGGGTCCGGGATGATTATCGCTCATCGACTTAGCGCGTCAGCGGCATCCCGTAGCTCCGCTCGCGCTCCATCACGGCCGCCCACGTGTGCTCACAGCCACAGGACACCTGCTCGAACACCGCGGGGTCCTGCCGGCGGTCGAAGTCCTTGATCGCGGCCTGGACCCGCTCCTCGCAGTCCCCGCAGTTGTGCGGGCCGCGGTCGCTGCCGGCGCCGACCGGGTCCGAGACGACGATGGCGTCGGCGTCGGCGGTGCGCTCGAGGACGGCGCACACCGACCACAGCCACGGCGGCCGGTAGCCCCCGTCGTGGTACAGCTCCTCGACCATCGTGTGGCGCTGGACGTTGGTTGGATTCATCGAAACGGTGTGACAGCCGTCGATTCCGGCACATCGGTGCACCGAGCGCATCATATCCTCGACGGCTTCGGACTCGGAGAGGAAGGGGGGTTTCAGGAGGAGGTACGCCTTCAC
>CAZLOO010000039.1:0-12576 GCA_964561055.1 uncultured Halobacteriales archaeon | reverse complement strand
ATGGGGACGGAGGGATTTGAACCCCCGATCGACTGATATCTCCGGTCGCGCCTCGGTCCTCCAGAGGGTCGTCATGGCGAGCGGTGATCAGCCGCCCGCTCGGCATATCAGTGGAGTTCGTCACCGGGCGCGTGGCCTCTGGAGTCAGTCGCCATGCCTGGCTTGGCCACGTCCCCTCGCCTTCTACGAGACGCGACCGGCCTAAACCGGTTTCGGTTCGCTCACTCCCGGTCGGTCTCCTGCCAGGCGCAGTCTTGACACTTATAAGCGGTGACGAACTCTAGCACACTCGGCATGTACCCCACCGTGAGCACGTTTCCCCCACAATCAGGACACTCACGGTCGGCGTCCTCAATCGGGTCGGCGTCCATCACGTCCCCATCCTCTACCATCTCCGCGAGCGACTGCGGTGTAACCATCCGCCCTTGCACGACTCGATTGTCGGCCATACGCTGTTGAGGGCCGCGAGCGGACTAAGCGTTTCCGTCCTCAGAGCCAGGGCGGGCGCTCGGGATCAGCGTCTTCCTCGCTCCCTCCGCCGTTGGCAGCCACCGACCCCTGTGGTTCCGGCTCGTTCTCGGGAAGGCTCCCGCCGGGGTCTAACGCCAGCAAGCAGGCGACCGCCAGCACGGATAGAGCCAACGGTACCGGGGATTCGACGACCCCCAGCAACTCCAGGGGGAGCACGCCAAGCGCCACCGCGCTCCCGAACCGGAACCGGTCGAGGTCGACGTTGCGCCGGAGTGTTGGCCCCGCCAGTGCGGCCGACAATGCGAATCCCGTCCCCACCGCGCCCGCGGCAGCGCCCCGGGCAACCAGCATCGGGTCCGCGGAGAACGCCAGCGTGGCACCGGCGGGGTCGAGGCTCGCTATCAGCCCGAGACCTACGATGACTCCCGGGCTCGGGAGATACTCGCCAATGGTGGCGCTCACGGTCTTCGCGGCGACCGCGAGAATCACCAGGGCCGCGAACCGCTCGAAGATGGCGAGGTTCAGCAGCCCTGCGATGGTAGGGGCAATGGCGGCCTCCCCCGCAGCGACGAGAGTCACCAGCCCGCCGACTAACAGCACCTTCCCCGTGACCTCGCGGCGGTCGCCCTCCATCTCGGCGAGCACCACCGCTAGAGTGGCGCTACCGCCGAACACCAGCAGTCCGACCTCGAGTATGCCCAGAGGGCTCGAGAGCGCCCCCGCCAGCACCAGTGCCGGGAAAATCCCGTCCACTAGCGGGAGCGCCATCACCGTCGCCAGCAGCTCCGTCCCGCGGCCCACACGCCGCTCTAAACGGAGCGCGACCGGGTGTCGTGAAGTGCTCATCTCAGCCGACGACGCCGTACCCGTCGGCGTAGTGGCAGCGTTCGTCACGGTACCTCGGGCGGAGTCGTGCGTGGCTGGCGCTGGCACCAACGTCGAAACCGAATCCGCCTCCCGTGACGGGTTTCGTCCAGCCCCGTGTGCGCGCAAAAGTGAACGACTGGCCGCCAACCGCGCGGTCGTCGCCGGTGCGCACTGCGGACGGACTGAACGAGTCCATACCAGTTCTTTCGGCGTTCGTGGAATAAGCGTTGTGTGAGACGTGCCCGCAGACTACGGACCCCGGCGCTCACGCAACGTTTTTTACCGGGCCGCTATCACCGTTTACATGGCGACACCTCCTCGGGACCCCGACGGACTGTTCTCAGAGAAGCTCCGGGCGCCGGAGGCGCTCACTTTCGACGACGTCCTGCTCCGCCCCAAGGAGAGCCACGTCGAGCCGGACGAGGCTGACACCGCCACCCGCGTTTCGAAGAACGTCGAACTCACCGTGCCCGTGCTGTCGGCGGCGATGGACACGGTGACGGAAGCGGAGATGGCCGTCGCGATGGCCCGCAACGGCGGTCTGGGCGTGCTTCACCGCAATATGCCCGTCGAGGCCACCGTCAAGCAGGTCGAGCGCGTGAAACGCGCGGACGAACTCATCATCCGCGAGGTGGTCACCGCTTCCCCCGGCCAGACCGTCCGCGAGGTCGACCGGATGATGGAAAACGAGGGCGTCTCCGGCGCGCCCGTAGTGGACGACGACGGAGTGGTGCTCGGCATCATCTCCGGGACCGATATCCGGCCGTACTTGGAGGTCTCGGACCGGGATAGCGTACGCGACGCGATGACGGAGAAAGTGATCACCGCCAGCGAGGAAGTCAGCGCTCGCGAGGCGTTGGAGTTGATGTACGAGCACAAGATCGAGCGCGTCCCCATAGTAGACGACGGCGGCCACCTCACCGGGCTGGTGACGATGCAGGGCATCCTTCAGCGTCGGGAGTACGATGACGCCGCCCGCGACGCTGACGGCGGCCTGCGGGTTGGTGTAGCGGTCGGTCCATTCGAGGAGGAGCGAGCCGTCGAGGCCGACGACGCCGGGGCGGACGTGCTGTTCATCGACTGTGCTCATGCCCACAACCGCAACGTTCTCGACGCCGCCCGCGCCATCAAGGAGACCGTCACGGCGGACGTGGTGGTCGGTAATATCGGCACCCGCGAGGCCGCCGAAGCGCTCGTGGAGTTCGCTGATGGTCTGAAGGTTGGCATCGGCCCAGGGAGTATCTGTACCACCCGCATCGTCAGCGGAGCGGGGATGCCACAGATCACCGCGATCGCGGAGGTAGCGGACGTCGCCGATGCCCACGGCGTCCCCGTCATCGCCGACGGTGGTATCCGCTACTCCGGAGACGCGATTAAGGCCATCGCGGCCGGCGCCGACGCTGTCATGTTAGGGTCGTACTTCGCGGGCACGGACGAGGCGCCCGGCCGCGTGGTAACGATGAACGGCAAGAAGTACAAGCAGTACCGCGGGATGGGATCGGTCGGCGCGATGCAGTCCGGCTCCGCGGACCGCTACCTCCGGGAGGAAGACGACACCGACTATGTCCCGGAGGGTGTCGAGGCGGCCACTCCCTATAAGGGGCCGCTGGCGGACGAGCTTACCCAACTCGTCGGCGGGATGCAGTCCGGGATGGGATACGTCGGCGCTGACACCCTCCCAGGGTTCAAAGAACGCGCAGAGTTCGTCCGCGTCTCTACGGCCGGCCAGCAGGAGTCACACCCACACGACGTCGTTATCACGGACGAGGCGCCCAACTACTCCCCACAAGAGTAGCCCGGCCCCGTCGGTAGAACGTCCTCGGCGCGCCCGCACCGGTCGGCGCTGCCCTCTCCGTCTTGTTCAACACCGACTTCACCATCCGTGGAGCCGTGACGACCGTCCGGGCAGCGACCGGCGTTACCCGCTAAACTCGCGGTGGACATCCGCGCCGGCCTCCGGGAGGACTGGTCCGTCGACTGGGATCTCTCGGTCCCAACGCTCGAACACCTCGGGGGAGGGGATGCCTGAGGCGCCGCCGCTCAGCTCCGCTGCCCGCTCGCCGGAGGTGCTGTACACCACGCCACCGAGCCCGGCGAACGCCACCCCTGTCGCGCACATCGAGCACGGCTCGGTGCTGGTGTACATCACCGTCTCAGCGCGTTCGGCGGGTGTCATCTCGCTGGCGGCCTGCCGGGCCAGCGTTAGCTCCGGGTGGAGCGCGATGTCGTCCTCGGTGTGCTCGCGATTGCCCGCCTCCATGACGACCTCGCCATCCCGTACGAGCACGGTGCCGTAGGGGCCATCGCCCCGTTCGCCCGCCTCTCGGGCCAGTTTGATCGCCCGCCGGACGTGTGGCTCGTGGTCGAGTTCGTCTAGGTCCATATCGCTCTCTCGAACGCAAGGGCAAGGAAGGTTTGGGTAGCGGTCCGGAGAATTCCCCCGCTCCCAGGGTCCGGACCGCCAGCAGGCGGGCACGCCGGCCGCCGTCACCGGAGGAGCGGGCCGAGAGGGATTTGAACCCTCGACCGTCTGGTTAAGAGCCAGATGCTCTGCCTGACTGAGCTATCGGCCCCGCATCCATTATTGCTTCGACCGCCCCATATACGTTTCCGTCCCGGGCCGGGTCGTCCCCGGGGAAGACCCACCGGACAGTCGCTCTATCCGGATCCTGCTGGATACGCATCCATCTAATTCGTCAAGAGAATCCTGAACGCTACAACTATCACATCGAGTACGGAGGTATCGTTAGATCGCCGTCCTGCACTGGCCGGCGGTTGTACGTGGTTTGAAGTGATGTGCCCCCCGAGTGGGGCACAATGAGCACCGCCATCACGATGGCAACGATGTCGACGTACGCGATTCTGGGGTGTGGGAGCGTCGGGCATGCCGTCGCGGAGGAGTTGGAGGCGGAGGGGAAGGACGTGCTGATCCTGGACCTGGATGAGGGCCGGGTGGAAGCGCTGCGTGACCAGGACATGAACGCCCGCATCGCCGATATCCGTGAGGCGGCGGTCGCCGAGGAGGTGGCCGACCGGGACGTCGTCCTGGTACTGTCCTCGGACGTCGCTGCGAACCGGGCCGCCGTCGAGAACCTCCGGGGCCGGGGCAGCGACCAGTTCATCATCGCGCGCGCCTCAGATCCCGTGTCCGCCGACGAACTGGACGACGCCGGCGCGGACGTGGTCGTCAACCCGTCCTCGGTGATCGCTGATTCCGCGCTACGAGCCCTGGAGACGGGGGAACTGGAGTACAAAACCGGGAAGCTCGCCGAGGCTATCGACGACACCACCACGCGGATGGCGATCATCACCTCCCACGCACCGGATCCGGACTCCATTGCCAGCGCTGTCGCGTTGAAGGCTATCGCCGAGTCCCGGGGGGTGGAGGGGGACATCGTCTATCTCGGGGATATCGGCCTCCAAGAGAACCGTGCGTTCGTCAACCTGCTCGGGATCGAACTACTCCCTCGCGAGGAGGCGGACATGGGGACCTACGACACGATAGCGCTCGTTGACCACGCTCAGTCCGCGGAGCGTGCTATCGAGGGTCCGGTAGACATCTACATCGACCATGCCGAGCCGGAGGTGGAGTACGACGCAACCTTCTCAGATATCCGGCCGAACGTCTCCTCGACCTCAACCATTCTCACGAAGTACATCCAGGAATTCGACCTCAACCTGGAGGAGCCGGTGGCGACGGCACTGCTGTACGGCATCCGCGCGGAAACGCTTGATTTCAAGCGCGACACCACGCCGGCCGACCTCACCGCCGCGGCGTACCTCGACCCGTTCGCCGACCACGACACCTTAGAGCAGGTGGAATCACCCTCGATGAGCCCGGAGACGCTGGACGTACTCGCGGACGCTATCCGCAACCGCGAGGTCCGTGGGAGCCATCTCGTGTCGAACGCCGGTTTCATCCGCAACCGCGACGCGCTGGCCGAGGCCGCACAACACCTCCTCAACCTGGAGGGGATAACGACAACCAGCGTGTTCGCGGTCGCCGACGACACTATTTACCTCGCCGCCCGATCGAAGGACATCCGGATGAACATCGGCTCGCTGCTGGAGGACGCGTTCGGGGACATCGGCCAGACCACCGGCCACGCCACTGACGCCAGCGCGGAGATACCACTGGGCATCTTCACGGGAATCGAGACCGACGAGGAGAACCGCGACACGCTGCTCGATCTGGTTGAGCAGGCGGTTCGGGCGAAGATTTTCGACGCCATGGGCGTCGAAGCCGGCGACGGGAACGGATCTTAGGCGACGGCGGCTTCCTCCTCCTCCTTGGGCTCCTGCATCCGCTCGACGACGTCGCTCACCAGCACGACGTCACCAACCGACCGGACCCAGCGGTACGGGAGGATAACACCGCTGGCATCGTCCAGCTTTCCGCGGAACAGCTCGCGGTTGAGCTCCCCCAGCGCCAGCCCAGTGACCGTCTCCGTCTGCATGTCCAAGCGGAGGTCCTCCACCTCACCGACGAACACGCCATTGTTTGAGTACACTTCCCGCCCCACGAGCGTCGTTATCTCCTGTCGCTCATCCTCCATACACCCAGCGTCGGACCAAGGGGTATTAACGATTGGTGGCGTCGTCTGACGTTCGTCAGACGCTCTTCCGGCGGATTTCGACGGATACGTAGATCAGGCCGTTACCGGCTGGCCACTCGCTGCCGCCGACAGCTCCCCGAACACCGTCCCCGTCGCCTCCCGCATCGGGTAGGTCTCGTGGTAGTCGTCCGGGTCCTGATCGCGCCCGCTGGCGAGGCCAACGGCCGCGGCGATCCCCTCGTAGTTCTCCCGCACCAGCGAGCCGACCAGTCCCGGCATCCCGGCCCGCGTCGCGAGCTCCTCAGCCGCCGACCGGCCGGCGTACACGCGTCCCTCGCGGCGGTCGAACAGCACCATCGCGAACGGGCGCTCGCCGAACTGTGCCTCAAGGGCGGTCGCCGCCGCGTCGTCGTACCAGGAGAGCGCCCCCATTCCGTCGAGTTCCCGGAGCGCCCGGGCCGCGACCGAGCAGTAGGGACACTCCCCGTCGTATACCAGCACGGCGTCGAATTCCATGCCTTCACTTTGGTCCCCAGCGGCTAAAGCTCCCCGAACCGCGGGGTTTTGACCGTCCGCCACGAATAGTGGCTGTGAACGGCGATGCCGACCTGCATCGGTCGATACGCATCGATGCTCCCCCGGAGACGGTGTGGGCGGCGCTCATCGATCCGGAGAGCCACGCCCGCTGGAACACGCTATTCCGGCTCTCGGGGGAGGTGAGTGTCGACGCCCGCCCTCGAGTCCGCCTGCGGGTGCCTGGCCTCCCTCCAGTGACGACCCGCCCCCGGGTGACCGAGGCAGAGTTCCCGGAGCTGGCCTGGACCACCCGGGTTCCCGGCCTGCGGGCAGACCACCTCTTCCGGGCATCGCCGGACGGAGGCGCGACGCTGTTCGAGCAGTTCGAGCGCTTCGACGGACCGTTGGCCCGGCCGGTTCGGGTACTCGACCGTCCTATCCTCCGGGGATTCGAGCAGTTCAACCGCGGGCTAAAGCGCCACGCCGAGCAGATGGCCGACGGCTCGCCTTAGGAGGCGCCCTCCACTCCCGGGGCTCCGTGGCCGCTGCTCTCCCGAGAGACGGTTGTGCATGAAATTTACACTATAACAGTCGAACTAATACCGCCTCTCGTCTACCTACACTATGAGCGACGCGAGTGACAGCGACGAGGTGGAGCGAATCCGCGAGCAAAAGCGTCAAGAGCTGATTGATCAGGTCGAGAGCGGGGACGAAACCAGGGGCGGGACGCCGGCGGAGCCAGTTCACGTCGAGAGCCCAGACCACTTCAACCAGCTGGTCGCCGACCACGAGGCCGTGCTCGTCGACTACTACGCCGACTGGTGTGGCCCCTGCCAGATGCTGGAGCCGACCGTCGAAGAGATCGCTGCCGAGGGCCACGCCGTGGTCGCGAAGGTGGACATCGACCAGCACCAGCAGCTCGCCCAGCGCGCCGGAGTCCGGGGGGTCCCCACCCTGAAACTGTTCTCGGGCGGCCAGGAAGTCAAAGAATGGGTCGGTGTCCAAGACAAGGGGACGCTTGTCTCGGGGATTAGGCAGTTCGCGTAGTCCCGATTCCAGGGGTCTTAGAGCCCTCAGTCCGGAACACCGCTGATGGTAACCCTGGAGACCGGTCTGCGACTCATTGGGGGCGTGTTCCTCCTGCTAGCCAACGGGTAGTTTGTTACCACCGAATTCGCGATGACCCGGGTGCGCCAGTTCTCCGAAGAGGCGTTCACCGGCTCGCCCGGCCTGAAGCGAGCCTGGGAGATGACCGACCGCCTGGAGATCTACCTCTCGGGCTGTCAGCTGGGTATCACCGTCTCCAGCGTCGGGCTGGGGGTAGTGGCCGAACCAGCGCTGGCGGCGCTGTTTGGCCCACTATTGGACGCAGTCGGCCTCGGAACCGGCGGCGCCGGCCACGGGGTGCTATCCGTGCTCCTCGCGCTCGGCGTGATGAACCTCGCGCACGTGGTAATCGGCGAGCAGGCGCCGACGTACTTGGGTATCGAACGCAGTAGGACCGTTTGCCGGTACTGCGCGCTAATCCTCTACTACTGGACGAAGCTGATGGGACCGGTGATTCTGCTAGCCGACTGGGTGGCGAAGCGGTTGCTCGGGCTTGTGGGCGTCACAATCGAACGCTCGTGGGCCGAGGAGGAACTCGGAGGGGAGGAGGAACCCTCCGACCGCGCCGCCGTGCGACGCCAGATGGGCGACCGGCTCGCGGGGCTTGGTCTGTCGGAAGACCGACGCGAGGAGGTGATGGCCGCGCTGGATATCGACCGCGTCCCGGTCGGCGACGTGATGATACCCTGCGAAGACGTGGTCGCCCTGCGAGTGGACGAGCCGTTCAAGCGAGCCCGCGAGCGGGCTGCCCAGAACCCACACACCCGGTTCCCTCTGGTCGGCGAGTCACTCAAGGACTTCCGCGGAGTGGTGTACGTCCCCGCTGTCCTCCGGGAGCTGGACGCGCTCGCGGCCGGTAAGACGACGCTGTCGGAGGGGGCCGCCGATCCGCTGACTCTTCCGGCGGGGACTGCCGTCAGCGAGGCTATCGACCGATTCCAGGACGCCGGCGCGGAACTGGCGCTGGTGACCGCCGGCTCCCCCGACGACGTGGGGGAGGTGGTAGGGCTGGTGACGGCGACGGACCTGCTCGAGGTCATCTCGGGGGAGATAGAGGACCCCCTGGACGAGGAAACGCCGGCGGCCGGGACGCGGTAGTCACTGTGAGGAAGAGGAAGGGAACGGGTGACGTCTTGCGACGCACCCGCGTGTGACACTACGGAGCGGCCGTCGCCCCGCACAGGCTCTTGTGCGCCATCCCGGATAAGTTTAGCCGTGACCGGCAGACGTCCGATAGCCATCCGTACGACATCCGGCAGCCGAGCGTCATGCAAAGTGAAGGATCCGCTCGCGAGAGACCATTCTCAGGGGGCGTGCGCCAGTCTGGACAGACCCGAAGGTGCCCGACAGGCCGGGAACACCTGGTGGACGATCAGTCCTCGAAGCGGGCGTTGACGCTGGCGGCATGGGCCTCAAGCCCTTCGCTCTCGGCCAGCCGAGTCACCGTCTCGCGGAGCTCCGCGAGCGCCGAGCGGTCGAGCCGCTGTACTGTGCTCGACCGGAGGAACGTGTCAACCGACAACCCACCCTCCGTGCGGACGGCGCCGCCGGTCGGGAGGACATGGTTGGTGCCAGTGGCGTAGTCACCGCCAGCGACGGGGGTGTACGGGCCGAGGAATACGCTACCGGCGTTGGTGATACGCTCCAACAGCGCCTCATCATCTTCGGCGAGGATCGAAAGGTGCTCGGCGGCGTACTCCTCGGCGAACAGTACCATCTCAGAGGGCGATCGGGCGAGAAACACCCCGGAGGCCTCACCGGCCAGGGCGCCGCGGATGGTGTTCTCGCGCTTGCGCTCGCCGGCGCCCGACTCGCAGGCGGCCGCGACCGCCTCTGCGAGGTCGGAGTCGTCGGTGACGCAGGCGACGGCGGCGTCCGTGTCGTGCTCGGCCTGGGCGAGCATGTCCGCCGCGACCAAGTCGGGGTCGGCGCTCCCATCTGCAACGACGAGCAACTCCGATGGCCCGGCGATGAAGTCGATGGCGACGTCGCCCCGTACCGCTGCCTTCGCGGCGGCGACGAACCGGTTGCCGGGGCCGACGATCTTCTCGACCGCGTTCACCGTCTCCGTGCCATACGCCAGCGCCGCGACCGCCTGAGCGCCACCCGCCTGGTAGACGCTGTCTGCGCCGGCGACGTGAGCAGCCGCCAGCGTCGCCTCCGCCGGCTCCGGGGGCGTGGCGACCGCGATGTGGTCAACGCCGGCAACGACCGCCGGGACGACACCCATGATCGCGCTGGAGGGATACGCCGCTGCCCCGCCGGGGACGTACACTCCGGCGCGCTCGATTGGGCGGAACCTTCGGCCCAGTTTCCGCCCCTCGAACTCCCGGCGCCAGTCGGTCGGTACCTGGGCCTCATGGAACTTCCGGACGTTGTCGGCGGCGTCCTCGATGGCCGATAGGAGCTCCTCGTCGAGTGTGTCTGCCGCGCGGGCGGCCTCGTCGGTGATCTCCACGCTGCCGACGTTGACGTCGTCGAACTCGCTGGCCAGCCGGCGGAGCGCGGCGTCGCCCTCCTCACGGACCTGATCGATGATGTCGCGGGCGGTGTCGGCGGCCGCGCCGACCCCGGCGTCACGCTGGAAGACGGCGCGGCGCTCCTCGGGGCTCAGCCCCTCGACGGCGCGTACGTTCATACGGCAGCTTGGCCTGCGGCGGTCAAACGCCTTCCGCTACTCCGTCAGGTACCAGACGACGCTTACGGCCAGCAGCACGAATAGCCCGCCCAACAGGAACGCCACTACCGGGTCGAAGCCGGTGGCAGCCGTCTCTGCCGCTAGCTGATAGCCGCTCTCGACCGTCTCCGTGGCAGTCTCGGTGGCGGTCGCGTCGAGAGCGCCAGCGTCGCCGCCTTCGGTCGGGGCGTCCTCGGCGTCGGCCGACCGAGGCGTACGCTCGGAACCGCCGTCGAACCGGCCGAGGTAAAAACCAAATGCCAGCGTAGCGCCCACGAGTGCGACGGCCGTCGGGAACAGCCGCTTCAGGGCCGTCCGTAGCCGGGAGCGATCGTCCTGGCGGCCGGCGAACAGGACGACGGCCTCGTTCGACGGGGCGTACACCGTCATCTCTGTGCCCTTCTCCGAGTAACCGACACCGGCCGGCTCGATGAGGCCGGCGTCTTCGAGCTTCTCGACGTGGTAGTGAACGTTCTGGAGCGACGTTCCGATCCGGTCGCGTATTTCCGCGGGGGTGGCAGGATCGTCGTACAGCAGCGACAGCACCCGTCGTGTCGTTGAGGAGGAGAGCACGTCGAACGCCTCGTCGGCGGCCTCCCCATCGAGTCCCACTACGCGTGGCTCGTCGGGGTCGGGCACCGACTCGCTCCGGAGGGGCAGTAGACTCATTGAGCCCTGCTTGTTATCCCTGTAATAATGACCTTTTCATGTGTCAAACGGACGTTTGAACCTCGACGTTCAGCGACCGTTTGATTCATACCCCCGTTTGAGCCAGCTTCCCGTCGGGCGTTTCCTGGAGACGTCAGGCCGAGCAGTTCCTTCTCGCAGAGCAAACTCCCGGCAGCGCTCAAACGCCTCGTCGTGTCGACGCTTGCCAATCGGTATGGCGGGACGGTGACAGCGCTCCTGGGCGAGCGTCGCCTCCGAGGGTCCCGAGAGGAGTAACAGCCGGTCGAGCCGCTCTCGCGGACGGCGGACGGGAGACGAGAGAATCGAACCGGGTCGCGAGCTCGCTGTCGACACCGCGCTACGAGACTCAGCAGAGCTGAGACACGGGCCGACCTTACCAGGATACTTCCTGCGGAGCACTCCGATCTATCAGACGTCACCGCCGCGGGCAGAGCAGTTTCGACAGGAACATTGCGGGCGCGACATCACTGACGGCCAGTACGAGCGCTGTGTCCAGCACGGCTCGGAAGGTCTTCCTATTCAGTACCAGAACGGCCCGTTATCGGTGAGCGCAGCGATATCACTGGTGGGTGATCGATCCATGGGACGTGAATGTCGCCCGGGACACTACCGGATGCGAATCTACTAGTAGATTCTGCTACGGTTCCGTAGCAGTATCTCCGGAACCGGAGAGGAGCAGCGTTCCCGTACTCGCTCCCGCCGTCGAGAACAATCGACAGCGGTCCTAGCACATCGAAGGGGCTAATGGTCGCCGTGGAGGTTTGTAACGTCCATCCGTTCTTCGAGCGGCCGGATCTCGAAATCGCTATCCGCGACGACGTACTCGTCCCCCGTTGACCGGGCAGTGGCGGCGATCATCGCATCCCGTGGCGAGAGTTCAGCGCCGTCCCTGATGGCGGCGTGCTGTAACCGGGAGGCCTCGATGGCGAGGTGCTCGTTGAATTCGAGTGCTCGAACACCGTCGAACTTCTGGCGTTCTTCAGCTGGGTCGAAGTCCGGGTCGCTTGCCGGGCCGTTCAACACCTCGAAGACACAGATCGCCGAGGTCCACCACGGGTTGCGCTCGTCGAGATACGCCGTGACCGTCGCGTCGTTCCGGAGGTATTCGATGATGGTGGAACTGTCCAGAAACGTCATCGCCAGTGCTCGCGGGCCTCCCGAATCGCGTCTTTCGCCCGATCCGCCTCTTCATCCGACCACGCCCCGGCCTCGATCGGCTCTTCGGTCGCGGTGATCCGCCGCAGGAACTCGTCCCACGTTTCGTCGTCACGCTTCAGTCGGTCCAATCGCTCTTTGGTCGCTGCATCCACTGGAATCGACGTTCGGCCCATATGAATTTATTCTGAATTCACTCATGTATGCGTTTCGGCGGGGCACTCCATGTTCTACCCCCGTTGACCCGCTCCGGATCCGTGGCGGTGGACGCGGCTGGTGTGGGGCGATGCAACATGACCTTCCAGGGACACGTCTCGCAGTGGGGCTCAAGCCTCTGGCTCTACTCTACTTGTAGATCGTCGCCCGGAACACTGCCGGACGCGAATCTACTAATAGATTCTGCTACGGTTCTATAGCAGGACTAACTTGAGTCGGGAGACCTTTGGCTGATATCAATCGTCTTGCTACTCACTGATATTTCGCCCTTTGTTCTAGTGTAACCCTCTCAATCCGACAAAATCGGCGTGCTGGATACAG
>CAZLOO010000038.1:0-12722 GCA_964561055.1 uncultured Halobacteriales archaeon | reverse complement strand
TGCCCACCTATGTCTTCGGTTCGTTCCGGATCCCCGATCTATCTGACCACCAGTGCTGAATATGCGCCCTCTATTCAGCACGACTGCTGAGATCTCCCCGATCTCTGTCAGAAGTACCGTGCTGAATACAGAGGATTTATTCACTACCGATTTCGAGTATCGTCACATTCCTGTTCACTATAATTATTCATATTCACTCATTTCTTACTAATAGACGTACTAAGCAAAGATATACAAATATATTTGTCCGTGGAAACGTCAGTTGATGTGCACGCTTCTGGACAAGTGCATACGTTCGACGAACTGCTTGATGCCATCGGCCACGTTCGGCGCCGGAAACTGCTGCGGACACTGCTGAGTCACAATCCACAGGACGACGAGTCGCTCGTGATTGACTCGGACGAGTCCGAAGACGAGGGGGCTGAGCGGCTCATCCAAATGCACCAGGTTCACCTCCCGAAACTAGAGAGCCGGGGGCTCATCACCTGGGACCAGAATAACAACAAGGTGTCGAGAGGACCGAACTTTGAGCAGATTCGACCGCTCTTAGAACTGCTCGTTGCTCACGAGGAGGCACTTCCCACCGGAGAGTTCTCACCCAGACCCTAACCGATACGCGCCCTGTATGCAGCACGACCGCTTAAACCTGTCATTAATTTGATAGTATAATAGGGCTGGGTGACCCGTACTCAGTGAATACTACTCTGCAGAGCGGCACTGTCTAATTGAGGGAGTTTGAGAAGCGAGCAGGTCGTAGTGAGTGGTGTCCATGACATTCGCAGACCTGCTCAGAGAGACGTTAGACGTGGATTGTGAAGTTGACCACCTGCTCCATGAGAGGACGATGTGAGGTGGAAGATGTGAGTCGGACCGTGCAAAATATTAATTGGTGACAAACGATGACAGACGTCCCAGCGATGGGCCACGTCCTCGGAACCGTTCGTGAGGCGATGGCCAGTCTGGCCAGAACCGTCGCGCCCGACGACAGCGTCGCGGAGGCGGCCCGCCGGCTGACCGAGCACAGTATCGGGTCGGCGGTCGCGCTCTGTCTGCTCGTGACCCTGGCGGGCTGTAACGGGCTGGTCGGAGCCGACGACTCCGCCCGGCCAACCGCCGCCCAAGTGCCCGCGGACGGCCCGCCCGGGGTGGACCGGACCGGTTCGGTCCGGCCAGTGGCACTGCTGGACAACCACACTGCCACCATCAGGGGCCGCTCGGTGACGCTGCGGGAGCGCCGGATCAAGCAGTTCGCCAACGGGACCGTCCGGCGAAACCTGACGAGAACGGTGTACGCTGCCGGGAACGGGAGCTACTACGTCGGCGAGCGCTACCGGGGAACCGTTGCCTGGAATCTCGGCGCCACGGCGGGCCGCTACGAGCGCTGGGGCAACGGCTCCGTCGGCGTGGAGGCGATCATCGACGGCGACGGCAGGCGTTACGGGGTGAATCGGCCGATCCTCCAGCCGGTGACACGGTTCGACCGGCTGTACCTGCTGTTGTCGACGCTGAAGCCGACCGTCGCCCGCGAGGTCGGCGACGGCGTCCGCCTGCGAGCGGCCAGCGCGACCGGTGTCGACCGGATCGCCAGCAGTGGGGTCGAGGCGCCGCGGAACATTACCCTCGTTGCGCACATCAATTCGGAGGGGCTGGTGCAGTCCTATCGGCTGACATACACCGGCACCGTCGACGGGGAGACGGTCCAAGTGACCGAACGGATGGCGTTCGCCGACCTCGGACAGACGGAGGTACCGCGACCGGCGTGGGTCCCGGAGGCGCTCGAGCAGCTGGACGTCTCCCCCGACAGCTCGCGGGGCTGACCGACATCACGCGGCTCTGTGGCCGGCTGGGGGTTGGCGAATCACGTCGCGAGCAGGCATCGCGACTGTTCACGACCGCCCGGGAGGCGGACCTGCTGCTCGGGCGGTCAACCGAGTCGATGGCGGCGGCCGCCGTGTACGCGACGCTCCGATGCAACGGCCACGCCCGCCTGCTGGAAGCCGTGTCGGAGCTGGTCCCGGTCGCCAACGAACGCGTGCTGAACGCGTTCCGGGTGTTGAACCGGGAACTGGAGCTGCCGGTGCCGCCGAGCCGGCCGATCGATCACGTGCCGCGAATCGTCTCGGAGCTGGGGCTGGGGCGAGACGTCGAGCGGGAGGCCCGCCGGTTGGCAGAGCAGGCCGTCAAGGCCGGCGTGGCGAACGGGCGCAATCCGGCCGGTGTCGCAGCGGGCTGTGTACGCGGCGGCCGAGGGTCATGCGGCGCCGGTGACGCAGGCCGCGATTGGCGACGTGGCGGGCGTGACCGCGCCGACCCTCCGGACGCGGTGAGAGGAGTTGAAAACGAGATGAGTTTCCTGCCATCGGTATTGACTAGCCGCCGGGGCTTCGGTGTTGGTTGTGGTGGCTTCGACGGCTAGGACGTGGAAGCTCAGTTGGTAGACTGCGAGATTGTGTTAAATATCAATATTTGTGATATGTTTGCTGTCCTGTGGTGAATACAGGGCACGAGTCGGGCACGAGCGACTACCCCGTAATCGCGTCGCCGGGACCATTCCATCCCGAGTTCCGGTAGTCGGGTGCCGGACACCATCCGAAAGGGCCGGATACCACGTGGCGAGCACGACCGAGACCGATACTGACAAAATCCTCTATAGAGTCCGTCCCGAGCATACCGGTGGGTATGCGTCCTGCCCCACGGCGTCTCCAGTTCGTCCGGAGTGCCCGCCCCTTGCTCGGGGTCGTCGTATTCGCGACACTCGTCGCAGCGGGATCGGTGCTCGCCCATCAGTCGCTCTTCGGGCCCGACCCGACGGAGTATCCCGAACATCTCAGTGCGCTTCTGAGTCTCCCCTTCGACGGGGTGATCGTGCTCGGGACGTGGGCAGCGCTCCGATACGAGGGGCTCTCGATCGGTGACGTCGGCCTCGGGAGAGCGACGCTGGTCCCTGGCATCGTCGCGTTCGGGCTCGTCTGGGGCTGGGTGACGGCCGCCTGCGTGGCGTACCTTCTTGCCACCGGGGCGACCGACCAGCTCGGCCTGGTGTTCGACCTTCCGTGGTATTGGGTGGTAATGTGGTTCCTGCTCACGCTCACCCTTTCGAACGGCCTCTCTGAGGAGTTGCTCTTCCGAGGGTACGTCCAGAGCAAGTGTACGGCGCTGGGACGGCCACTCCCGGGAATCCCTCCCACGGTGACCGGTATCGTCGCGGCGGGACTCCTGTTCGGCGTCCCCCACCTTCCGCTGGGGGTCATCGGCTACGGGGCGGGCCCGTGGGCGATCCCCTCCATCCTGCTGAACAACCTGCTCCCTGCGGGGGTGGTGTACGGCATCATCTACTACCTGACCCAGAACGTCTGGTTCACTGGATTCGTCCACGGGTTTGCCAACGCCACGGTCGTCCCCTTCGACCCGGCGGCAGTCCCGCTGTTCATCCCGTTCGCGTCCGGGTCGGCACTGCTGGTGGCGGTCGGCTATCGGTACTGGGGCCGGAATAGCGACCGGGTGACAGTGATGGTCCGGAAACGGGCCCCGACTGCGAGCGGGTAGGCAACGGCAGCTGACGGATCGCGGGGAGGATACCGACCCCGGGCGGGACCGTTCGCGACGGTGGCCCCGCCGATTTATACCCGTGACAGCGGTACGGACTCGCATGGCCGAGGAGCCTGCGACCGACTCGCCTCTGGAGGCGGCGGCCGGGGCCGCCGGCGAGCGGGCCACCGAGGCGTTCTCGGTACTGGGCAACGAGACGCGGTTGTCGATTCTGCTGGCGCTGTGGGAAGCGTATGAACCGTTCGTCGAGGACAACGCCGTCCCGTTCTCGGAGCTGCGCGAGCGAGTGGGGATGCGCGATAGCGGCCAGTTCAACTACCACCTCGACAGACTAGCCGGTCACTTCGTCCGGAAGACGGAGGATGGGTACGAACTCCGGCACGCCGGCCACCAGCTCGTCAGGACGGTCATCGCGGGTACCGGCATCGAGGCGCCGACCCTCGAACCGACCGAGACGGACGGCGAGTGTAATCGCTGTGGCGCGCCGACGGCGGTGACCTACCAAGACGGACGGCTCTATCTCGTCTGTACCGAGTGCGACGGGAACTGGCGTGTCGGGGAACGACAGCCTGTCGGGGCACTCATCGGCGGCAACTTCGACCCGGCCGGCCTCACCGACCGCCAGCCCGAGCGGCTCTGGACCGCGATGACGGTCGGGATGCGCCACGCCGCACAGTCCGGTATCGAGGGCGTCTGTGAGGTCTGTTCCGGGCCGACGGAGACCTCGCTCGACGTCTGTACAGAGCACGGCTCTGACGGGCTATGCGAGGCGTGTGGACGGGAGTGGGCGCTCGCGGCCCGCTCGCACTGCCACGTCTGTAAGAACAGTCACACCGGGCCGCCGTACTGGTATCTGGCCTGGCACCCAGTGGTGGTGGCGTTCTACTACGAACGGGGGGTGTCACTACAGTACGACGTTGGGGATCACTTGGATATCGGGGGGCTCGCCGGCGAGTACGACCAGGAACTCGTCGCCGACGATCCACCGCGGGTACAGGTCACCTATCGGTATGAGGGCGACCGTCTAGAGCTGCTGGTTGACGAGGAGCTGACGGTCCTTGAGACGACGACACCGGACTGAAGTCGGGGAATCGGAATCTATCGACACGTCGCTACCGGGTCATAGGGATGTTCTTTTTTCCACGTCAACGGCCACAGGGCCGCTATGGCTGCCGTAGCAACCGGCCAACTGGTGACGGAGGGCTCGGTCAGTCTCGAGGGATGTCAACCTCTCGAACGGCGCTGGTCGTCTGCTCCTCGCGCTTGAGTGGTATCTGCCGGGTCGAGAACAGCCAAGCCAGGTTAGCGATATCCTTGGCCGAGCGGTCGCGCTCACTCAGCAATCAGTTCGTCGGGATCACGCCGGAGGTCGACGGCGAGATGACAGGCCACCAGCGGCTCGCTCTCGTCAGCCTCGACGTCGCGACCGTGGACTCGGGCGATCTCGCGGTCGTTCGCGTCCGTGAACACGCTGATGTACCGCGCGGCCACCGAGGAGCCCCGGCTCCAGCCGTGGTGATCCTCGAGATGGGCCTGGGACACCCCCTCCGACGCCAGGTACGATGCCGAGGACTTGCGCATCCGCGACGGCGTTGCCGGCGCCGGCAGCGACATGTCCGCCGCCGCGGCCTTCTCCTTGAACATATCCCGGATCCGCTGGTTGGTGATGCCGCTCGCTCGTGTCGTCCGCGTCCACAGCGGCGTCCCGGGCTCGTCGGGTGCGGGATGATCCTGGAGCCACTGTTGCACGTACGGTGCCGACGGGATCAGGATCGGCGACCGCGTGCCCGTCTTCCCCTTCGGACAGCGTGACCTGGAGGCCGTACTTGTGATCCGCGAAGCTGTCCACAGTGAGGTCGTACAGCTCGCCCGGCCGAGGGCCCAAGTCCCAGGCGAGCGCGATCAGCGCGCGGTCACGGGAGGTGTGACAGGCGTCCAGCATCGGGCGGATGTGCTCGTCCCAACGGTACATCCGGCTGGGGTCCGGCGCCGGGTCGTAGTTGCTCGGGTAGCCACCCGGAATCCAGGCGATGCTCTCGGGTTTGTCCTCGGCCGGTCCGTCGCTGAGCAGCCCGCCGAACATCCGCAGCGCCGTCCGGTAGTTCTTGTTCGTCTCCGGCGAGCCGGTCTTTTCGGTGTTGATGTACCGCACCACCGCTTCTGCCGCCTCACGGTCCTCGAGGGCATCGCGCAGCGCGACGTCGTCAATCGCCTTCGCGATGGTGAACGTCCGCCGGAGCAGGAACTCGTGGCGAGCCGCCGAGTACTCGGCCTCGCCGAGTAGCCGAATCCGATCACTCAGCGCCAGCAGCGCCTCGGCATCCCGCTCGGCCATCCCGAAGAGATCGGTGTGCGGAGGCGTGGCAGCGAGGACATCGGCATCGGCCGCCTCGAGGTTCTCAAGGACCCGCAGCTCCGCCGCTGTGTCGCAGGCGAGGATGGCATCGACGGGCTGGTCGTCGAAGTTCAGGACCATCTCGCATTGCCGTCGCATGCTGGCGATGGCCAGCGGGCATGAAAAGTCTCGGTTGGGAACCCATCCCGGGCATAATCCTTCGAATACAGATGCCCGATAGCACCCACTGCAGCCAACGGAGGCGTCGAGGCGTGAGCGCCAACGGGCTCAATCCAGCGGCGGTGATGGGGGGTCCTAATAAGGTCGAGGCTCTCGACCAGTATGAGGACTACGAACAGCGCCAACACGAGCCGTCCGCCGGCGGTCTCACACGAGGAGCGCCGGGATTATCGCGGCCGCGAAGGCGATATCGAACTGTGCGAGCAGTATCACCAAGATCGCTCCAGGAACCCCAAAGATCGCACACACTAAGAGCGTGAGAAGCGATATCTGCGTGCCCAGGCCGACGGCGTTCGCGATGAGCAGGATGACGAGGCCGACGACCGAGTTGACGACCAGGGCTCGCAGATTAACCATGACCGTTTGTTCAGACGTGGGGTACTTCGTTAGGTATCTGTTATCACGGGCTCTCGCACAACACCGCCTCGAATACACCCTTGCTCAGACCTCCCGACCTGTTCGGACGGCCAGTCAGCGTCTTCTTTCGTCGCAACTTCTGCCCGGAGCAGGAAGGTGTAGCTTCTGCTATCGACGCCTGCATCTTCGAGTACGTGGAGGACAGCGTCGACAGCATCGGAGGCGACCGGGAACTGGCGGAGTTCGGTCCGGTCACTCTGTGTTTCTGGTGTGAGTACTTAATCGGGCGAGCGATCTTCGAGAACCGCCAGCACGCCGCCACACCGTCATCGTCGTTCCGCTCCGGTCGCGCACGTCCGGGTACTCGGCAGCGAGGTCGAGGTGCGTCTCGGCGGCACTGTCGTCCAGCCGGCGGTACACACAGTCCTCGGTGTCCTGCAAGCACCCGCGACAGACAATTACCTCTCGGCCGTCGACACAGTCAGGGCACCAGTCGTAATGCCTCTTCGGACAGGTGAAACGGAGCGGCTCGTCACGCCGATCGATTACCATCTCAGGGCGTCGAGGGCGTCAGTGTTATTCCCGTCGGCGTCACCGGTCACGCCTCGATCACTGTGACGGTACGACGCCGGCTACCGCTGTTTTATCCCCGGTTAGGCAACTGACGACCGCTTAGTCAAAACGGTTATTTTCATCCCGGTTTTAGTAAGAAATATTACGAACAGAAGTGGGGATTTCGGGCTGAAAACAACACCTATAGAATATTTTGTCCCACCCTCGGGCAGGACCGTTTACTGGGGACTTGTTGGTGCTGTATTATTTGCGTTGATTCCACTGGATTTGCTCCTAGCGACTATCGCAGTGGCAAAGGTTGGCGTCACGCACGAGGCGAATCCCCTCGCTAGGTGGGCACTTGTGCAGGAATTTCATGTATATCTGTTTTCAAAAATACTGACTGGCATGATTGTTCTCCTCCTGTTTACCGCCCTCTCGGAGTATATGGAAAACTTGTCGAAAGAGTCCCACCGCTGGCTCGCGGGGGTTGTTACCGTCTATTTGTTCTCGCTAATTATCCTCGGCGTTATAGTGGTGATCAACAATCTTGGAGTGATTCTCTCGGGTAAGAGTTTGATTAGATTCTAATCTAGGTGTCAGACGGTTCGTTGAAAACTGCTGGCTGGGTCGAGACGATGAAGTATATTGAAATAGTTGAATCACATTACTACTCCGTATTTGCTATCGAAGTTCTAGTTATAATTTAATAACTGTAAACACAGTCATTGGGATAGCTGCACAACGATGCCGACTATGAGCCCTGGGTGATCGGCTCGGACGGCATGTCGTCGAAGTCACCTTGTTCGGACGGTCACTTACGGAAGCCGGATTTATTCGTCATAAGCTTGAGTCCAGACTGGTCAAGAGGAGTTCGTCGCGGCGACCCAGGAGAACGGTATTGACCCCGTCCTCGTCTCCTCGCCGTACGGCCAGCGGGACTGCCGGGAGCTCCATGACCGGCTGGAAAAGGCCGGACCCGGCCCGATGGTTGACATCGGTGGTAGCCTCGTGGTAGATCAGAAATCACTCGAGGAGGTCCGTTGCACGTTCCAAGCGTCGGGCTTCGACCGGGTGTTCGACAACGATCCAACTCGGGTGAGGTCGCCGAGATGCCCCGGACGGATTTCGGCTGCTGGCGGGCCGTCAGTTTAGACCGGATCCCAGCGAGCGGGGACTGAAACTGAATCGGCCGTCGATAGTGCATGACGGCTGTCTCCCGGGGGTGCTACTCCGAGGACCAATCGAGGAGTTGCGGGGCCACTGGCCCGGCGTACTCAGGTCACGCCTCCGGCTCCACCTCGATACGCTCGTGGATCGGGCCTTCGCGGTCGCTGAGGTGTTTGGGCTCGCGCCCGTGGTGAACCGCCATCGCCTCGGCGACGATGCTGTGGGCGATATTGTACGGCGTGCCGCCGCCCAGGTCCAGCCCCGCGGGGGTGTAGATCCGCTCCAAGTCCGAGCCGGTGAGGGTCGTCCCCTCCTCCTCGAACGCCTCCAGCATCTCCTCGAAGCGCTTGCGTGGACCCATCAATCCGACGTAGGGCACCTCGGTGTCGAGCAGCGCCTCCAGCGCCAGCCGGTCGTCAACGAAGTTGTGACTCATCACCACCGCGTAAGTGCGACTGTCGAACTCGTAAGCCTCGGCTACCTGCGCCGGCGACCCGCTGATCACCCGGTCGGCCCGCGGGAACCGCGAGCTGTCGGCGTTCGCCCCGCGAAAGCCGACGACGGTTACCCGGAAGTCGTTTGCCTTGGCTAGTTCGGTCACCGGACCGACGTCGTGGCCGGTGCCGAGCACCACCAGTTCTGGGGGCGGGGTGAGCCCGTCCACGAATACGGTCGCCTCGCCACGGTCGGTCCGAACCTCGACGGTGTCGCTGCCGCCCTGCTCGACCAGGTCGCCGGGGGCGTCCCCGAGCGCCTCAACGAGCCACGACGGGAGGCTGCCGTCGTCGTCGATCCCCTCGCCGGGCCAGTAGTACGCCCGGGCGCCTGTAGGGAGATCACCCTCGAGGGCCGTCACGACCCCAACCGGTCGGCCGTCGTCGTACGCCGCCACCGCCGGCCGGAGCGAGGCGTCCACCGGCTCGAGCAGGACCGTGATGACGCCGTTGCAGCCCACGCCTAAGCCCCAGACGTCGTCGTCATCCTCCATCAGATCGTACGTCTCGATGCGGGGGCGACCTTCCTCAAGAACCTGCTGAGCGAGCCGTCGTACCTCGTCTTCCAGACAGCCAGCGGTGATGGAGCCGACACCGCCTTCAGGAGTGAGCAGCATTTTCGCGCCCGGGCGCCGGTAGGCGCTCCCCTCAACACGGACGATGGTCGCGAGCACGGCCTCCGTGCCGTCTTCCAGCGCGCCCCGGAGCCGGGCCATCACGTCCGACTCCGGCACGCTCCAGTCATTGGCCTCCGTTGTCATGCCACGCCCTTGGGGCCGCGAGGACTTATGTGGTGTGTCGCTTTCAGACGGTCAGTCAGTCGGCCCGCCGCGGGTCGTACTCGTAGCCCACGGGGCCGCCCTCCCCGTGAAGTCGCAACTGTCGGGCGAGTTCATCGATGTCCTCCGGCCCGGCGAACGCGAACAGCCCGTCCACGTACGGCAGTGCCGCCGCCATCCCGCGGCAGGTCGGCTCGTACTCCGAGCTCCCGGCTAGCGGGTTCAGCCACAGCGTCGCCGCCGCCCGGCGGGACAGCCACGCCATCCCTCGCTCAAGATCGGCGGTGTCCCCGACCTCCAGCCCATCGCTCAGCACGAACACCACCGTCCGGCGGTCGACAGCGTCGGGGTGTTGCTCCTGGACGGCCGTCAGCGCCTCCCCAATGCGGGTGCCACCGCCCCACTCCGCCTCGGCGCGGTTCAGCGCCCGAACCGCCGCCATCGGCGTCGGCGCGGCCATCGCGGCGGTCACCTCGCGGACGTTCTCATCGAAGATGAACGTGCGGGCGTCCCGCCAGGCCGTCGTCGCCGCCCGAAGAAAGCCCAGCAGGAACGACCGGTCGACAACGTCCAGCACGGACTGGCTCACGTCCACCAGCAGCAGCGCCCGGACCGCCGACACCGCCCGGGATTGGCGGGGGACGCTCATCACGGTGCCACCGGTGCCGAACGACTCCCGGAGTGCGCGGCGCATGTCCGTGCGCTCGTCGCCGGGGCGGTAGCGCCGCCCGGTCAGCTCCGCCACCGCCCGGGTCAGTTCCCGGAGCCCGTCCTCCAAGTCCGCCGCGCCCGCCAGCGCCGCCTCCGCGGCGTCGATGCGCACGGACCGGCCAGTCCGGGAGTAGACCGAGGCGGTCACCCCCTCGGCGTCCGGCCCCCCTTGCCCGCCGACGGTCATCTCCACCAGCGAGCGGCCGGCGCTGGCGTCCTCCCGGTCCTCGCTCTCTCCGTTCCCTTCGTCCTCGGGCGCCTCGCCAGGGGCGGCCGAGCCGTCCAGCGGCGCCAGGCCACCATCGACACTCTCCTGACGCTCGTCGGGGCCCTCCGGCTCGAAGCCGGCAGTGAGCCGGCGCCAGAACTCCGGGAACAGCCGCTCGAAGGTGTCGACGTCGTCGCGGTCGGCCACGAATGCGCTCTTAAGCCCGGCTCGGGCGGCCTCGCGGTTGCCGAACCCCAGCTCCACGAGCGCCTCTGCCCCGGTGACGGCGGCGTTCGCTGGCACGTCCACCCCCGCACGGCGGAGCGACCGGACGAACCGCACCAGCTCCTCGCGAACGTGGTCCCGCACCGCCCGGAAGTCCGGTACGTTCTCGGCGGGGTCGGAGCCGACGCCATCGCCCGGGCCGAACCCATCGAGGTCCAGGTCCGAGACGCTGTCGTCGTCGCGGGTCATCCCTCCGCGCGTCCCCGGGCTTCCCGGGCGGACTCCAACAGCTCCTCGATCAGCGACTCGTCCACCCGCTCGACGTCCTCAACCTCCTTCAACAGGCAGCCAAGCGTCGTCTCCACCTCCTCACGTGCGAGGGGGGCGTCGCCGTCGGTCCGCAGTTTGGCGACCGCTCGCGCCCAGTCGATTGTCTCGGCAGCGCCGGGCTGTTTGAGGAACGGCTCCTCGCGCAGCCGCTCGGCCATCCCGCATATCTCGGCAGCGACCGCGCCGTCCAGTTCGGGGACCTTCCGCTCAAGGATGGCCCTCTCCTTCTCGAAGCTCGGCGGCTCGACGTGCAGGAACAGGCAGCGCCGCTTCAGCGCGTCGCTTAGCCCCCGAGTCCGGTTGGAGGTTATCACCACCACCGGCGGCACCGTCGCGCTCACCGTTCCGAGTTCCGGAACGGTCACCTGGAAATCGCTCAACACCTCCAGCAGCAGCGCCTCGAACTCCTCGTCGGCGCGGTCCACCTCGTCGATGAGCAGCACGGGCGGCTTTTCCCCTTCAGCCCGCAACGCCCGCAACAGCGGCCGCTCCAGCAGGAACCCCTCGTCGAACACGGAGTCGGGCTCGTCCTCGCCGGCGCCGGCCTCGCCGGCCTGGACCGCCAGTAGCTGTTTCGTGTAGTTCCACTCGTATAACGTGTTCTCGGCGGCTAGCCCCTCGTAGCACTGGAGTCGCACCAGCTCCGAGCCGAATCCCGCGGCGAGGACCTTCGCCAGTTCGGTCTTCCCGGCGCCGGGCTGGCCCTCGATCAGCAGCGGTTTGCCCAGCCGCAGCGCCAGCAGCGTCGTTGTCACGATCTCCTCCTCAGCGACGTAATCGTTCTCCTCGAAGACACGGCGGACCTCCGCCCTACTGACATCAGCCAGCGGCGGCTTCCCCGTCATCGGTTGGCACCCATTGTTACTGTTGACCCGCCTACGACCGCTCGGATAAAGAGGGTGTCGTCGCTCAGTCCGCGGCGGCCGCCGAGTCTCCCGCGTCTGGGGAGCCAGCCCGCTCGGCCGCCCGCTCCAGCGCCCGCCGGGTGTACACCTCTAGGAGCTGTGCCCGGAACTCCGCGGACGCCTGGAGGTCCTCCATCATCATCGCCTGGTCAAGGTCGTCGGTCGCGTGCTCGGCGGCGGCCGCGAACGTCTCGTTGCCCATTCGGTCGCCCTCGAGGGCGTCCTCGACGGGGTCGAGGCGTACCCCGTGGTCCATCACGCCGTTGGCGCCGACGCTGGCCGACTGAATCACCCCACCCTCCGCCTCAAGGGTCGCCGCGACGCCGATCATCGCGTATCCCGAGGAGGGGCTGGGCTTCTTTGCGTAGGCGCCCACCGCGTCGGGCTTTTTTGGCACCTCGACGCGAGTAAGTATCTCGTCCTCCCCGACGTCGGTCATATACATCCCGAAAAAGAAGTCGTCGGCGCTCACCGTCCGCTCGCCGGTCGGCCCCTGGACGACGATGTCGATATCAGTTGACAGCGCCGCTCCGGGCAGGTCCGAGGCGGGGTCGGCGTGGGCGAGATTGCCGCCGATGGTCCCCTTGTTTCGCACCTGAACGTCCCCGATTTTCCCGGTCGCCTCCGCCAGCGCGGTGGCGCCGTTCCACACCCGGTCGTCCCCGGTGACGGTGGCGTAGTTGGTCATCGCGCCGATCGCGAGGTGGCCGCCCTCGTCGGTGATTCCCTGCATCGACTCTATGCCGGAGATGTCGATCAGCACGTCCGGGCTGGCTAGCCCCGACTTCATCGTCGGCAGGAGGCTGTGCCCCCCGGCCAGCAGCTCCGTCTCCTGCATGGAGTGCTCCTCCAGCAGGTCAATCGCCT
>CAZLOO010000037.1:1488-12826 GCA_964561055.1 uncultured Halobacteriales archaeon | reverse complement strand
GCGCTCAGAGTGTCGGCGGTCTCTCCGGACTGGGTTACACCGACCACGAGCGCGTTGTCCATCGGCGGCGTCGTAGCGGCATACTCGTGGGCGTAGAACGGCTGGGCCGGAATACCCGCTGACCCGAGCAATGTCGCGGCGTACACAGCGGCGTGGTAGCTGGTGCCTGCCGCGACCAAGTGAATCCGCTCGGGTTGGTCCAGCCCCTTCAACTCCTCAAGCTGGATGGAGCCGGAAAGCTCGTCCACCCGGCCCTGGAGACACTGGCGTAGCGAGTGGGGCTGCTCGTGGATCTCCTTCAGCATGAAGTGATCATAGCCGGCCTTGCCGGCCTCCTCGGGGTCCCACTCGACGGTGTGGTGGGTCTTTTCGACCCGCTTGCCGGCACTGTCCGTGACGGTGTATCCCTCCGGCGAGACGATGACGAACTCTCTCTCCTCGAGGTATGCGACCTGGTCGGTGTGCTTGCGGAACGCAGGGACGTCGCTGGCGAGGTAGTAAGCCCCGTCGTCGATACCCAGTACCAGCGGGGAGTCGTTGCGCGCCCCGTACAGCCGATCGTCGCCGGCGATAGCGACACACAGCGCGTAACTCCCCTCCAGCGCCTCAACAGCCCGGCGGACGGCCTGCTCGGGCGGCTCCCCTCGGTCCAGCGCGTCCGCGATGAGGTGGGGGACGACCTCCGTATCCGTGTCGCTGGCGAACTTGTGGCCCGCTGCCTCCAGGTCGTCGCGCAGGCGCTGGTAGTTCTCGATGATGCCGTTGTGGACCACCGCGACCCGCCCCTCCGGGTCCGTGTGGGGATGGGCATTCTCGTCGGTCGGCGGGCCGTGGGTGCTCCAGCGGGTGTGGGCGATGCCGACCGACCCCTGGAGGCTCTTGTCCAGTGCCGCCTCTAGGTTCTCCAGCTTGCCTGCCTTCTTTACCACCTGTATCTGATCGCTGTCGTCCGCGAGTGCGACCCCTGCGGAGTCGTAGCCGCGGTAGTCCAACATTGCAAGCCCGCCCATCAACACGTCCAGCGTGTCCGACCGGCCGACGGTGGCGATGATGCCACACATCAGCGCACCACCTCCGCGCCCTCCGCGACGTGGCCCCTGGCGACCACGCCCGTCCCGATTCGGGCACCGGTTCCGACGAGCGTACCGGGGTCACAGCGCGACCCACCCCCGAGGCGCACTCTGTCACCGAGAACGGCACCCAGGCGCCGGTCAGGGAACACCCGGTCACCGACGACCACGTCGCCCGGGCCGCCCGGGACGACGGCGCCGGCCCCGACCCGTACGTTCTGGCCCGCGACGGTATCGACGAGCACGCTCCCCGGACCGACGCGGGTGTCCGCGTCCACGACGCTGGTCTGGACGGTGGCGTTGGCCTCGACGGTGGCGTTCCGCCCCAGCGCGACGTACGGCCCGACGACGGCGCCGGCGCCGACCTCGCAGTCCGGGGCGACAACCGCCGGCCCGACGAGAGTGGCGTCCTCATGGACGGTGGCACTCTCGGCGACCCACTCCCCGGGGTGGCGCTGGACTCCCGCGACCATCCCGTTGCCGAGCACCTCGCGGGCGACCGTTAGGAGGTCCCACGGGTAGGTGGCGTCGGCCCATGTGCCGTCAACGCGGGCCCCACACACCTTCCCGTTCTCGACCAGTCGAACGACCGTGTCCGTCAGCGGCAGGCTCCCGTCCGTCCGGGAGGTGGCCGCCAGCTCCTCGAACACGCTCTCAGGGAAGGCGTACACGCCGCCGTTGATCAGTCGGTAGTCATCCTGCTGGGGCTTCTCGACAAGCTCCGTGATGCGGCCGTCATGGACCTCCACGGCACCGTACCGCTGGGCGTCCTCGTTTGCGACCACCGCGAGGCTGGCGGCGCACCCCTCGTAGTAGGCGTCCAGCGTCGCCGTCACAGTCGAGGCTTCGATGACCCGGTCGCCGTTGACGACCACGATCGGGCCCTCCACCGCGTCGCGGGCCTGCAGGAGAGCGTGTCCGCTGCCGAGCTGCTTCTCCTGGATTACGTACTCCACGGGGACGTTCCGGTAGGTGTGGCCGAGGTGGTCCTGCACCCGATCGCGCTTGTAGCCGACGACGACCACCAGCCGCTGGATGCCGGCTTCCACCAGCGCGTCACAGACGTACTCCAGAATGGGACGATTCGCTGCCGGGAGCATCGGTTTGGGCCGGTTTCGCGTCAGCGGGCGGAGACGGGTCCCCTCGCCGGCTGCGAGGACGACCGCGCTCGTGATGGACATACCGACATCTGCGGGGGCATACACCTAACTTTTCTGTCCAACCGTCGACGCTGGACGAGCGTCCACCAGGGCATTCGGGGTGGTGTCGGGCCCTATCACCCTCGGCGGTAGCCTCAACACCCCCTCGGGCGAAGCCCGCCTATGTCCGACCCTCTCATCGAGTCCATCACCGCCCGCGAGATACTCGATGGCCGGCTGGAGCCGACCCTTCGCGTGACGATCGAGACGCCCGCCGGCACCGGCCGTGCGGACGTGCCTGCGGGCCGTTCGCGGGGGCGTCACGAGGCGACCGAGCGCCGAGATGGCGGGGACCGCTACGCCGGCCTCGGGGTCCGGAGCGCAGTCGAGAGCGTCGAGGAGCGTATCGCGCCGGCGCTCGCCGGCAGGCCAGTCACCGACCAGCGCACGCTCGATTCCGCGCTGGAGGCGTTGGACGGCACGGACGACCTCTCGGAGCTTGGGGGAAATGCCGTGGCCGGCGTCTCGCTGGCCGCCCTCCGGGCCGGTGCAGCGACGACCGACCGACCGTTGTTTCGCTATCTCGGGGGAAGCGATGCCCACGTCCTCCCAGTGCCCTTCTTCGACCTCATAGAAGGCGGCGCGCTCGCGGGCGGCACACTTCCGTTCCAGGAACACCAGGTCGTCCCGATCGGGGCACCCTCCTTCGAAGCCGCCATTCGGCGGTGCGCCGAAGTATACTACGAACTCGGTGATCTGCTGGCCGCGGGGTACGGCCCCGCCTCAACGAACGTCGGTGACGAGGGGGGCTACGTGCCGGTCAGAATGAACGACCCGCGCGAGGCGTTCGACGCCATCTGGGCAGCTGTCGAGGAGTGTGGTTACGGGGACACGTTCGCGCTCGCCATTGACGCCGCCGCGGGCGAGTTCCACGAGGACGGCCGCTACCACCTCGCTGACCGCACCGTCGATCAGGAGGGGCTCTGTGCGCTGTACGAGGACCTGGTCGACAGCTACCCGCTCGTCTCTATCGAGGATCCGCTCGTGGAGACGGATATTGACGGGACGGCGGCGCTCACCGATCGCGTCAGCGTTCAAGTGGTGGGTGATGACCTGTTCGCTACCGACCCGGACCGCCTCCGGGCAGGTGTCGAGCGGGGAGCGGCGAACGCGCTGCTTCTGAAGGTGAACCAGGTCGGGACGGTCAGCCGGGCGCTGGACGCCGCGCGGCTGGCGACCCGGAGCGGCTACGGCGTCCAGGTCTCCGAGCGCTCCGGCCAGACTCCGGACACCTGGCTCGCGGACTTGGCGGTTGCGCTGGACGCCGGGCAAATAAAGACTGGTGTCTCGCGGGGCGAACGTACGGAGCAGTACAACCGGCTGCTGGCGATCGAGGAGCGCCTGGGTGAGGCTGCCGTCTACGGAGGACCCGCGGTCGAACACCTGGGGGGCTAAGCGTGTTCGAGAACCGCGCCACGCTGACCGACCATGGCAACCGCGCTGCCCGCGCGGATCTGCTCGATATCGCCCGCCACGCTATCGAATCGGTCCGTCCCCGGGCGACGGTGTCCGCAGCCGTCGAGCGGGACGGCGACTGCCTCCGGGTCGGCGGCCGAGAGTACGACCTCGGGGCCGTCAACGACGTGTACCTGATCGCCGCGGGCAAGGGGTCCTCGGCGGTCGTGGCGGCCTTGGCCGAGCGGTTGGGCGACCGCCTCACTGCGGGCGTGGTCGCCGAGAAGGGGCGCACGGATACAACGCTCCCGGACGCCGTCGAGCCAGTGGCGGCCGGTCACCCGCTACCAACCGACGCCAGTCGCCGGGCCGGTGAGCGGGCACTCGAACTCGCCGAGGCCGCAGGAGAGGATGATCTCGTCTTCGCGTGCATCACTGGTGGCGCCTCGGCGACGCTGGTCGCGCCGGCCGCAAGACTGTCGATCGGTGACCTGCGGGCGACGACGGACCTCCTGCTCCGGGCGGGGCTTCCGATTGACGCGGTGAACACCGTCCGCAGGCACTGCTCGCGTCTGAAGGGTGGCCGGCTGGCCGAGGCGGTCGGTCCCGCCCGGTTGGCGACACTGGTAGTTGTCGACGAGGTGGCCGACGAGCCCTGGGGTCCGACCGTCCCCGACGGAACGACCTACGCCGATGCGCTAACAGTCCTCAATGACGCCGGGCTGACCGACGCCGTGCCGGCGGCAGTACGCAAGCACCTCCGGGCCGGCCGGGACGGTGCGGTCCCGGAGACGCCTGGAGCCCTCCAGATGGACGCCGCGACGACCGTTCTCGCGGACGCGAGCGACGCCTGCGAGGCGGCCGTCGACCGGGCCGGGAAACTGGGCTACGCGCCGTTGCTCCTGTCGACCGCTATCGAGGGGGAGAGCCGCGAGGCCGCGACCGTGCTCGGTGGCATCGCCCGTGAGACCGTCCGAGAGGGCCGACCCGCCGAGCCGCCGTGTCTTTTGATAACCGGCGGTGAGACGACCGTTACCGTCCCAGAGGACAGCGGTGAGGGCGGTCCCAATCAAGAGTTCGCGCTCGCGACGGCCGTCGACTGCCGGGGCCTCACGGGCGTGACGACTCTCGCCCTCGGGACGGACGGCACGGACGGGCCGACTGGTGTCGCCGGCGGGCTGGTAGACGACTCCACCGTACCGCGGCTCCGGGAACGCAACATCGATCCCCTCGCGGCGTTGGAGCGCCACGACAGCACCCCCGCACTCCGGGCGGTGGACGATGCCGTTGTCACCGGACCGACCGGGACGAACGTGATGGATCTCCGGCTGACAGCTGTGGGGACCGATGCCGGCGAGAACTGGGAGCCGGGAAGCTATTAGTCGGTGGCGGAACGATCCTCGGCCATGGAGAAAGTCTCCATCAGCGATGTCGAGCCGGCCGCCTTCGGCAGTGACATCGATCGGCGCGGGCTGTCCGAGCCGCTGGGAACGGAAGACCTCGCGATCAACCAGTACCGCCTGGAGCCGGGCGAGCGACTCTCCGGCGGCCTCCACACCCACATGGATCAAGAAGAGGTGTTTGTCGTCGTTGAGGGAGAGGCGGCGTTCGAGACGCCTGACGACGAGATTGCCGTTGGATCGGGCGAGGCTATCCGCTTCGGCCCCGGGGAGTACCAGTCCGGCTACAACGACGGTGATGAGGAGCTATCGGTGTTCGCGATGGGTGCGCCGAGGGACAGCGAGGACGTCCGCGTGCCGCGGGACTGCCCGGAATGCGGACACGACAACATGCGCGCAGTGCCGGGCGACGACGGGTTCGCACTCGTCTGTCCGGAGTGCGGGGCGGAGACGGCAGGCGGCTGAATGGTGGACCTGATCACGGGCTGATCCTCTTTGAAACCCACCCTGTGGCCCCGCTGGGGAACGCCTCCTTGCGCTCCCGCGGCTGGAGTTCGCCAGTGCCGTCGGTCGCACGGACGACCACCTCGTGTGAGTTCGCCGGCGGGTCGTAGCGGTACACCCACTGGCGCCAGACGTCGTTGCCGGGGAGCTCTTCCGAGAGGGTGGCCTCGTTCCACGTCTCGCCGCCGTCCGTGGACACCTCCACCTGTTGGATACCGCGCGTGCCGGCGTAAGCGTGGCCGGCCACCTCGATACGGCCGTCCTCCAGGCGATTGTCGACGTGGAGCTTTGCGACCGTGTTCACTGGGCCGGTGCCGTGCCAGCCGCGCTGCTCCCAGTATCCTTCCATCTCACTCTCGAGAATCTCGATTTCAGTGAGCCACTTCACGTTGATCTCTCCCCAGTGCCCCGGGATTAGTGCCCGAGCGGGGTAGCCATGGCTTCGGGGAAGCACTTCGCCGTTCATACCGAACGCGAGGAAGCCGTCGTCTTCCAGCGCCGAGAGCGGGAATTCTTCGAAGAACCCGTCGGCGGCTCGCAGCATCACACAGCAGTTCTCCGGCACTCCCGCCGGTTCGATGAGCTCCGCCAACGACACCCCCGTCCAGGCGGCGTTGTCCAGTTTCCGGCCGTTGAGCCCTTCGCCGACACAGCGCAGCGAGACGAAGCGGTTCTCCGCCTCCATACCGCGGATCTCGTCGTACGTGTACTCCACCTCCTGCTCGACGTCGCCGGTCACACTGAGCGTCCATTCCTCGGCGTCGAGCGCCGGGTCGGTGGCGTTGATATCGACGTTGTAGAACTGCTCGCTTACCAGCGATTCCAGCCCGGCTACCTCGAGGGACTTCGTCTCCGCCTCCGCGAGCAACGTGTTGACTTGCGTGTCCATCCCCACGCTGTTGCCGACGCTGGCGGCATCGGTCGTCCCGCTGCGGGCGCCCGCGCCTCGGCCGAGCAGAACACCGCCGGCACCGAGACCAATGGCGGTGACCGCACCCCCGACAACCCGGCGGCGGCGCTCAGAGAAACCCTCGACCTGCCGGGTCGACAGCAGGTCTGCCGCGGCCAGCACGGCGCCGACCGAGAGGCCGGCGACGACGGAGGCGACGGGCGCGAACGTGACGGCGAACGCGAGGACGGCGCCGACGACGCTGGCTACGACCGCGGTCACGAACGGGAGCTGCACGCGGTCGCTGACGGCCATCCCCAGCGCTGCCGCCCCCGCGAAGCCGGCGACAGCGATGGCGATGGCACCGAGCAGGTTCAGCTGGTGGCCCAGGTCCCCGAGGACGACGATTGCGAAGGAGACGACGGCGCCGGGGGTCACCCGCGCCATCAGTCCGGCGATTGGTCCGGCGACGAACGACGGCGTCAGCCCGGCGACGGCGTAGGAGCCGGCGACACCGGCACTCCCCGCCAGCAGAGCCAGTAGCAGCCGATCACCGTTGCGCCGAGCGGCGCCTACCATGGGAACGCGGCTCACGCCGACCTACCCGCGTGCGCCGTGGCCACCGGCTCCCTACAGGGGAGCAACAGCGCTTCCAGCTGGACTTCGTGTCTCATACTGTTCATTGTGGCCTCACGGGGAAGTAGGTTGTCCGAGATGCCGTCCGACTTCCTCTAGAGACTGTTCAAACTTCGTCGGTTATCGGTCGAGCGTGACGTTTCGTCCGTTACCCCTCCACGATGTCCTGGAGTTCAGCGAGGCTTGTTATCTCGTGGTCCGGCCGGGTGGACAGGGTCGCTCCGGCGACGTGGTCGCGCCGGACGAAGGCCGACTCCACGCCCGCCCGGCGGGCCGCGGCGATGTCGGATTCGCTGTCACCGACGAACAGCGCGCTGTCGGCACCGAGTGCGGAGAGCGCCCGCTCGACGTAGAACGGCTCGGGCTTTTTCCGGCGGAGGCTCTCGACGGTCGGCTTGCGGGCCTGGACCGTCCCGAACGCCGGCAGGTCGAACTGCTCGACGGCGAACTCCACCGTCGCGAGCTGGTTCGAGGAGACGACGCCCAGCGGAGGGGATACACCCGCGAGCGCGCTCACGTCGTCGTACGGTCGCTTCTCGCCGGCGCGCATTGCCTCACGCTGGAGCGCGGAAGTGTGCTCGTCGCGGGCAGCCCAGACCGCCGCCGGGTCGATTCCGTAGCGCCCACAGACCTCCTCAAGCACGGGGGCGGTGACGCCGATGCTCAGCGCCTCCACGTCCGCCGGGTCCGGGTCCTCCACGCCGACGGCCTCGAACGCGCGGCGGGCGCCCTGGCGGTGTATCTCCTGCCCGGTGAGGGTTACCAGCACCCCGTCGTGGTCGAACAGCACCGCGTCGTAGCTCACGGCCAGAACCAAGCACGCGAAGATGATAAACTGTACCTGTTCCGGGCAGCGATCTCTACCTCAGTTCGGAATTTCCTTGCTTGCGAGGATGGTCGTCTGCTCGCCATCGGTGCTAGTGTAGACGATTCGGAACGTCTCACCGCTCACGTCGGTGCTCGACAGGGTTGCGTCACTGCTGATACCGGTCGCGCCCCCACTGTCAGCCACGACGAACGTGTCGCCGGCCGAGACTGCTGCCCCCCAGGATATCGTATCGCCAGCGGCGCGAATGGTCAGGGTGCCGGCCGGGATGCGATCGCCGCTCTCATGCGTGATCACCACGGCATCAGGATCGTTGTCAGCGTCGTCGTCGTAGGTGTCAATGGAAAACGACGCCTGTGGTGTCTGCTCTGCGGAGTCGGACAGCCCGAGGACGAAGGTCCCGATAAGGGCCGCGAGGATGACCGTGATGGCCACCATCAACACAGTCCCGATGACGGGCGAGACGCCACGCCGATTTCGATCAAGATTTTCCGTTGACATTTTTCCCCCACCGGCCGGTGCTAGCCACGCTCGTTGAGTGGCGACCACTCCCCCCGGCGCGATTAGTTGCGATACCTGATTGAGCGTATTAATCGTTATTGCCGGCTTAGGTGCGGGCCGTCCCATGTAGCCCGATTGTGACGAGCCGACGGGCTTCCGCCCGTGTCTGTCAACAGAAATCACAGCCCCAGTTCCAGCCCCCGGTTGACCGTCACCAGCGCCACACAGCAGCCCAGCACCGCCACCAGCGCGCCGAAGCCGGCGGTCCACCCGCCGAGATCGACCAGCGAGCCGACGACGACGCTGCCCAGCGACGCCAATAGGAGGTACACCGTCCGGAGCAGGCCAAAGCCGTAACCCCGTTCGTCATCGCCGAGCTGGTCGAAGAACCGCGCCTGGACCGGACCGGGCCAGGAGACGCCTACGCCCAGCAGGACGAGCCCGGTGACCAGGCCCGGATCGGTTGACGCCGCGAGCAGGAGGACCACCCCGGAGAGGGCGACGCCGGCACTGATCGCGATGGCGAGGTCCCGCGAGTAGCGGTCCGAGAGGCTTCCCGCAACCGGCTGTGCGACCGACGAGAGCCCAAACACTGCGCCGAAGGCGACGCCCGCGAGGTCGGCGGTGAGGTCATGATACTCCACGAGGAAGGTCGGAAGAAAGGAGGTCACCCCCTGGAAAGTAAATCCCACGAGCACGCCCAGCACGACGGAGTAGGCGACCGGCGGCCGCGCGAGCAGGCGAGCGTGCCGGCGCAAGTCCAGCAGCACCTCCAGCCCGCGACCGGGGTTGGCGGGCCGTGCCCGCGGGACTGTGAGCAGCGTCGCGACGAGCACGACGGCGGCGACTGCGGCGCCGGCGCCGACCGCCGGCCGCCAACCAAAGCGCACGCCCAGAAAGCCGCCCGCGGCGGGAAAGAGGACACCCGCGACGGCGCCGCTGGCGGTGAGCACCCCCAGCGCCCGGCCCTGCTGCTCGTACAGCCGTGATACAAGCGCGGAGGCGGGCGCGAAAAACAAGCCGGCGCCGCCGCCCAGCACCAGCAGGCAGACCGCGAACACCCCGACTGACGGCGCAAGCGCCACCAACAGCGCGCCGAGCCCGGTGACCGCCAGCGCCAGCACCACAAGCGGTCCCTCTCCGTAGCGGTCCGCGAGGACGCCGCTGGGGAACTGCAGCAGGGCGTAGACCGCCCACAGCCCGGTCAGCGCGAGGCCGATACTGGAGCGGGTGGCATCGAACTCCACCAGCACCAGCGGCACGACGGCGCCGACCAGTAAGCGGACGCCGAACTGTACGACGTTCCCCCCGGCGACGACTGCCAGCGTCGAACGGCGACTCCCCGCGCTCCCAACTGGTCCGTCCACGGCGCCGCTTCGCCGGGAGGGGCCTACAATCGCCCGGTCCATAGCCGTCGAGGTCGGAGGGCCTCTGGGGTCTTCCACGGGATTTCACACGTTCTGTGCTCTCGAACAACTCGCTGACTCTTTTTCGTCAAATGTGGTCCATCCTCCGTGATTTTAATATGGGGGGTACACTCACTCACGGTAGACTGTGCCACCCGACACCGCCCTGCTGCAGGCAATCGTCACCGGGATCGCCACGGGGAGCATGATCGCTCTCGGGGCTATCGGTCTCTCGATGGTGTACAGTATCGCCGAGGTGCCGAACTTCGCCCACGGAGACCTTCTCACCCTGGGCGCGTACGTCGCGCTCCTCGTGAACAAGCCGGGCAACGTCCCCCTGCTGGACCTGCTGGTCTCGGAGGGGGCACCCACGACGGCCGCCCTCGGGGTCGTGTTCCTTGTCGGCGCCGGCGGCGTGCTCGGCGCTATCTACGCGCTCGGCGGGGTCGAGGCCCTGCTCGGATCATGGTGGCCCGCCAGGCCGCCCGCGCCTGTGGCGGTCGTCGTCCATGTGCTCGCTGCGGCGGCCGTCGGCCTGATTGCGGCGCTCGGTGCACCCTCTATTATTGCCGGAATGATCTTCGCGGGGGCCGTCGTCGCCACGCTGGGCCCGCTCCAGGAGCGGTTCGTGTTTGGAAAATTCCGCGACAAGGAGGTCTCGCTGGCGATGATGCTGGTGGTGTCGCTGGCGCTGGCGTTCGTCCTCCGGTTCAGCGTTCAAACGATTTTCGGCGGCACCGCACGAAGCTACTCCATCCAGCCGAGCGTGGAGCTGTTGGGTGCCACCATCAACATCGCCTTCGCGAGGTTCATCGACCTGTACGTCTCCGGGCAGGGTCTGCTGGTGCAGGTGCTCGACCCCGCCAACGACGCCGTGCTGTTCAACGGGCTGTTCTCGCCACTCGTGCTCGTCGGGATGGTGGTCGCCGCCCTGTTCTCGGGCTACGCCGCCTACCGCTACCGGCTCGGCACCCGCGCCATCCTCGGCCCGTACCTGCTGGGCACCATCGTCGGTCTGGTCGCGTTCGTCGGCGCGGGCGCGCTGCTGATGACCGGCGGCAGCGTTCCCGACTCCGCGATGTGGTCGAGCCGGGTGCGGATTTCGATCCTGCGGGCGTTCATCATCGTGCTCGCGTTGGCGATGATGGGCGTGCTCCATACCCTGCTGCGCGCGACGAAGCTCGGTAAGGCGATGCGCGCCACCAGCGACAACCGCGAGCTCGCACAGATACGGGGTATCAATACCGAGCGCGTGACGATGTCGGTGTGGGTGCTCGCCGGACTGTTCGCCGGCATCGCCGGGGTTACGCTGGGCTTCCTGTTCGGTACCCTTACTATCACGATGGGCTTTTTCCTGCTGTTGCCGATGTTCGCGGCGGTCATCCTCGGCGGCATAACCATCTACGGGGCGCTCGTCGGTAGCTACATCGTCGGGCTGTCGATGGAGGTCGGGCTGTTCGCCATCCCGAACTTGGACGCCACCTACCGCGTCCCGGTGGCGTTCGTCGTGCT
>CAZLOO010000037.1:0-1388 GCA_964561055.1 uncultured Halobacteriales archaeon | reverse complement strand
CTCGCCATCACCGTGCTGGGCGTGTCGTTCATCTTCCAGCGCATCGTCCAGGCCGAGTCCTGGCTCGTCAACGGCCCGGACGCCCTCCGAGGTATCAGCCGGCCGTTCCCCGAACTGTTCCCGCTGGACGGCTCCACGCTGGGCGGCGCCGTGGTATTCCTGTTCATCAGCGGCTCCGTCTGGGCCGTCTGCGCATGGGCGCTCGGCCGGGCGCTGGACGCGGAGCTACTCGAGATCGCCGAGGACGGGGCTCGGGCTGACGGCTCCGGCGACCGGAAAAGCACCATCGCCAGCCGGCTCCACGCGGTGGCGACGCTTGGCACCGACCGCATCCTCGACGAGCGGGCCGCGGCCGGCGATGGCGGCTTCCTGGCCACCATCGCCCGCCTCGGGCGCAACCAGCACGTTGGCTCGGCACTCATCGCTGGCACGATTGCCGGCGTCGTCGGTGCTGTGCTCGCGTTAGCCGTCCCGAACGGGATGTTCGTCTGGGGCGCGGTCGTCTCCGTGTTCACTTGGCTGGTGGTGCTGGTGTGGCTGGCCCGCTTCGGCGCGGACTTCACCGGCCTCGACTACCTCGTCACGCTCGGCATCGGGCTGGCGTACATGCTGGCGCTGGCGCCGATGTTCTACCTGACGCCGCTGTGGCAGTGGCTCCCGCTCACGGTGCTCGTCTTCACGGTTGTCATCGGCGCGACGGCATACCTGGCGACCAACTGGCCCCGCTTCGCCGACCGGCGGTTCCGCTACGGCACGTTCGCAGCGCTGTGGTTCGGCGCCATATGGTACTTCCCACTGCAGATACTCACCGCAGTGCAGAACGGCGCGTTCATGACTGCCGTCAACACCCTCTCCGACAACACCGTCTGGATGCTGTCGTTTAGCGGCGCCCAGCCGACTATCGGGTACTCGCGGTTCCTCCTCTTTTTCTTCGGGGCACTGCTGTTCGTCTCTCTCTACCTGATGGAGCTCACCGTCAACTCCCCGTTCGGACGCGTGCTCCGCGCGGTCCGCAACGACGAGGAGGTCGTCAACTCGCTGGGGAAGGACCCGTTCATGTACAAGATACAGAGCATGATGCTTGGCTCCGCGTTGGCTGGGCTGGCCGGAGCCCTGGCAGCGATGTACTTCCAGGTGCTGGTGTTCACCATCTTCGCTCCGCGGGTGACGTTCATCGCCCTGCTGATGATGTTCCTCGGCGGGGTCGCCAACAACCGCGCGATGATCGTCGGCGCGTTCCTGTTCTGGGCGTTCCAGACCGCGACCGTCGAACTGGCGGGCTTCGTCGCGCCCGGCCTCCGCGAGAACATCCAGGCGTTCCGGTTCGTCGTGATGGGTGTGCTGTTCCTGGCGCTGCTGTACTACCGGCCTCAGGGGATCATGGGCGA
>CAZLOO010000036.1:0-13039 GCA_964561055.1 uncultured Halobacteriales archaeon | reverse complement strand
CCTCCGTCCCGAGGCGTTCGCTCAGGTGGTCGGCCCGCTGCAGCGGCGTCGGTCGGCCGCCGAAATCCCGCAGGCGCTCACGGAATTCGTCCATGAATCCGTCCTCATTCTCCAGTACGTACCGCTGATAGGCGTTTTCCAGCTCTTCTATCGCCGGCATCAGCGCCTCCGGTACGTACTGTCCACCGTACTCCCCGAACTTCCCGTCCGCCCGTTCTCGCTGGCTACTCATTGTATGGTGTCGTCAACCGCTCGACGTTCCCGCGGACGTCGCCGTCCATCAGCGCGGAGCCGACCAGCAGGCCGTCGGCCCCCGCCTCGCGCATCCGGGTCACGTCCTCTCGTGTTCGTAAGCCGCTCTCCGCTATCAGGGTGACGCCGTTCGGCACGGCGGGCGCGACCCGCTCGAAGGTCTCCAGGTCAACCTTCAGGCGCCCCAGGTCCCGGTTGTTCACGCCGACGATATCCGCCCCGGCTGCCAGTGCTGCCTCCGCCTCCGCGACGGTATGAGCCTCCACGAGCACGTCGAACCCCCGCTCGCGAGCCGCCTCGATCATCCCCTCCAGATCGTCGAGGAACCGGACGATGAGCAACACGGCGTCGGCGGCAACCGTGTCCAGTTGGCTCTCTCGGAGGAGGAAGTCCTTGCGCAACACCGGGACGTCCACCGCCTCGCGGACCCGCCGGAGCGAGTCGGGCGAGCCGCCGAAATGCTCCGGCTCGGTTAGAACCGACAGCGCGGCCGCGCCGCCCGTGACCATCTGTTGGGCCAGATCAACGGGATCGTCCGCCCGGGTGTCATCAGTCGTAGGGCTGGTCGGCTTCACCTCGGCGATCAGTGGCACCCGACCGGCGGCTGTTGCGCTCTCCAGCGCGGGCGGCAGCGATCGCGCCGCCACCGACAGTCGCTCGTCGCCGCCGTCGCGCTCGCGGGCGGCCGCCAGTATCGACCGCACCGCCGGCGCCAGGCTTGTCCCGTTCTCCATTCGTGTACATCAATGTATCTATCTGTGCATAAGGCTTGCGTCGAAACGGAATAGAAACCACCGAGAGATTGAAACCCCGGAGGCTCGTCCCCGGGGTATGGACGAGGCCGGCATTTACGCCAGGGAGTCGGAATATCTCGAGCGGCACGTCCAGATTGGCGTCGCCGGCCAGCGGGTCATCTCGGTGTCGTTCCCCTCCACGCCCGACCCGGACGCCGTGTCGAAGCATCCCTTGCTCGACCGGGTGTCGGCCTATCTGGAAGGGGCCCGCGACGGCTTCGAGGACGTCGAAGTCGGTCTCACCGTCCCGACCGACCAGCGGACCGTGCTGGAGGGAACCCGGAACGTGCCGTACGGCGAGCAGGTGTCAGTCGAACAGCTCGTTGGGATGAGCGGGCTCGATCCCTCCGAGGACGAGGACTACACCACCGTCCGGGAGGCGCTCGCGGAAAATCCGGTGCCCCTGTTTGTCCCTGATCATCGGGTTCGCGACGGCCCCAGCGCCGCGCCGCCACAGGTCGAACAGCGCCTGCGTAACGTCGAAGGGCTCTAGCCTACGGCCACAGCCACCTCGGCACCAGCTCCGCTAGCCGCCCGAATAGCGTCTGTTCCTCCTCGCTCTCCGTTGGGACCACCCGGTCGTCAGGATAGATGCGCAGGCGTCCGTCCTCGCGGCCGGTCGTGATAAGATCCTCAGCCTTTAGCGACTCCAGGGCGGCCTCAATGGCGTCGATATCGGCGTCCACCCTCGCCCGAAGGTCAAGCACAGTCAGCCCCTCGTCGGCATGGCCGACCAATGCGTCCAGCACGGCCACCTGCGTCCCGTCCCGGTCGCGGAACTCCGCCTTCGCCGGCATACGACACGGTATGGCGGAACGGGGTATAAGTTCTGAGGGGGTAGGTTTTTATGCACAACGCCGACACAAACGCCCAATGGGGCTGACCTGTTCGCTCCTCGGCCACCGCTTCGGCGACCCGGTCGTCGAGCAGGATCGGGAGGAGCGCGAAAGCGAGGCGGTCACGGTCACCCGAGAGGTGGTCGTCTGCGAACGCTGCGGCGAGCGCCGGCTACGTTCGGAAAGCACGGAGGTCGCGGCCGTCGCCGACCCGGACGGCGGGACAACGCCCGCGCCGGAGGGCGAAGACAGTGGGGACGTTGCCGACGACGAGGCGGGTACTGAGGCCGTCGCCGCCGAGGAGGTGGAGGACCACCAAGACCCCGAGTCCGACCTACCAGGCGAGGAGGAGCCGACCGATGAGGGCGCGGAGATACTTACAGATGAGTCCAGCGGGCGGGAGTTCGGGGAGTGGCCGGAGGCTCCCGAGGGGATGCCCGATCCCTCCCAACAGGCAACTGACGACTCCGAACAGAAACCCGACGACAACGAGAACTTCGAGGAGGCTGCCAGCGCCGACGACAGGCAGACCCGGCTTACCTGCCCGGACTGCGGGTTCGATGTCGAAGCGACGGGGTCGCCACTACGGGCCGGCGACGCCTGTCCGGACTGCGGGGAGGCGTATCTCGCCGAACGGAACCAATAAACCGTCGCTCGTCCACCGACCGGTATGCGCGAGTACAAGATGCGCAGAGGGGAGTACCTCGAGGAGCGAATCCCGGACTTGCAGGGAACCATCGAGGAATACTTCGGCCCGATCACCGGCCTCGAGGAGTACAATGGCTCGGAGCTGTTCGTCGTGAGCGAACCCGCCAACCCCGTATTCGAGCGCATCGTCGCCGGGGCGGTGAGCTACAGCGGCAAGAAGGACAAGCTCGCCGTTGAATTCGTCGAGCGCGACCCGGCGGAACTCGGTCCCGAGGAGCTCGAGGCCGCGGAGGCAGCACTGTCCGCGAAAAACGAGTTCTTGCTCGAGGCAACTGGCCGGGATGCCAAGAGCCGCCGGGAGTCGATGAAACGCGACGTCGAGGACGACGAGACCCCCGACAACGTGTAGCGCGGTCTCGCTTCCCTCAGCGGCCGAGCTTCGACCGGGCGACCGAGACGCCGCCGGGCGTGATGATGAGCTGATCGTCGTCCTTTTGAACGATGTCTCCGCCCACCTCGCGGGCGACCTGTTTCAACTCGTCGGAGATGTGTTCCATCGTCCGGTCGCTGGTCGAGTGCCGGGTGATATCCGCGATGACGATGTCGCCATCGTAAATGGCATCCTTGATGTCCATCACGTCCTGCTTGTCGCTGAGGCGGGCGATGCGGACCTGAGTGCCAGTCGGCGACGCCTCCGTGTCGAAGTCGCTGCCGTCCAGTTCAACGTAGCCGTTGGTCTGCTGGGCCCCACCCCCGAGTAACTTGTTCATCAGTCCCATAGAAACTGAAGTGGTCGCTCAGAACTTAAACACCCGTCAGACCCGCGTCAGACGCGTCAGCGCGACAGCAGCGCCCGCAAGTGCTCTGCCGACAGCAACGTGCTCGGACGGTCCATGTGAACGCCGATTTCCCCGGACAGCGCCCGCAGGCCGGCCCGCTGGACCGACCCCGGCAGAGAGTACGCCCGTCGTATCCAGTGGCCCAGCCGTATCTCCCGGAGCAGGTCCCCGCGCCAGGCGTCCTCGTAGCTCGACAGCGTCTCCGGATTCTGGGGATCGACCTCGCGAGCGGCGTGGTCGGCGGCACCCATCCCGTAGAGGATACCTCCGCCAGTGAACGGCTTCGTCTGCCCGGCGGCGTCACCCACCAGCAGCGAGCGGTGGCCAGTGACGCTATTGGGGGGACCGACTGGGATCAACCCCGAGCAGCGCCGCCCCACGTCGGCGCCGTAGCTAGCACAGAATGCCTCAAACCGATCGGGGACCCTGTTGCCGTCCGGCGAGAGCGCGAGGCCGTATTCCACGCCGGCGTCCCCGCGGGGGATACGCCAGGCAAAGAACTCCGGCACCGTCAGGTGAACGTCCACATAGTCGGCGGCGTCCGGCTCGTCGTCGAACCCGAGCACGCCGTGGAGGAACTCCTTCGGTTCGGAGAGGCCGCACTCCCGGCGGACCCGGGAGCGGGGACCATCCGCACCGACCACCATCAGCGCCTCATGGGATTCCACACCGTCGGGGCCTGAGACCTCGACGGTGACCGACCCCTCCCGTTCCTCCACGGCCGTGACGGTGTGGTTCTCGCGCACGTCCGCGCCGGCAGCCGCGGCCTCCTTGGCGAGGGTCCGGTCAAGTTCCACCCGGTCGATGACTGTCGACACCTGCTCGCGCTTGTAGAACAACTCGCCCTCGGTCCCAGGCCCGCCCGCGTGGAACCGGGCGCCGTACACGTCGTTCTGGAACAGGCGCTCCCGGGCTTCCCTGGGCACGTACCTCCAGACGTCCTGCGAGACATGTCCCGAGCAGGCGAGGGGTTTCCCGACCTCACCGCGCTCGAAAACGAGCACGTCCCTGCCACGCTCGGCGGCCCGGCGGGCGAACCGCGAGCCGGCGGGGCCAGCGCCGACGACGACGAACTCCCACATCATCGCACAGTGGGTGCCCGACCGGCAAGTGTCTTGTCCGTTGCCAGCCAGTAGCAAGAGTTTAGTCCGAATCGGGGGAAGCCGGTGCATGGCAGAACACACCGTCGAGTTCGTCGGTACGGGTGAGTCGATCACCTGTTCGGACAAGCAGACGATCCTCAGCCGGTGTATCGAGGAGGGAATCGCCCAGGAATACTCCTGCAGGGTGGGGATGTGTCTGGCCTGCTCGGCCCGCATCGTCGAGGGGGAGGTCGAGCAGACGGTGGCTGTTGCCCGCGGCATCACCGAAGACGAGGCAAAGGAGTACGCGCTCACCTGCATGGCGCGGCCGCTGTCGGACCTGAAGCTTCGCAGAGGGGAGTACCCGCCCAGTATCGAGGGCGACAGTGCCGGCGCTGCGACTGCCGACGATTGAGGCGCCTGTATAACTCGCGGGCGAGTCTTATCGAACTAGGTTTTCCATACCGTTAATATAGGATTAAACAAGTACGTCGGGCTCCCAAATTGGATAATGCCACGAGGGCCAGTCATTCGGTGTGCGCAGTTGGCAGGGAGAGCCTGTCAGGCGGTGCTGGCGTGGCTGCCTGGAGCGCGCTCGGCGGCACCACGGCGCAACGCCATCCTGATTCTGTCGTATCTAGTCGGGTTGCTCGTGCTCTGGGGACTGGTCGGCCAGATGGTGGTGTAGGCTGAGTGGTCAACCGTTCGCAGCTCGGTATCAGACCGTCGGTAGGCTGACGGGCACTCCCAGGAACGGTGCGAGTGAGCATCACCCTGATGCCGAAATGAGCGGGGCTAACCGCGGTGAGAAGTGAGCAGGCTCAGGCGAGTTCGAACTCGATAGCCGCGCCCTGGCCGAAGCCGACACACTCCGTCGCAAGCCCGCGCTCGGCGTCGCGCTTGTGCATCTCGTGAATGAGTGTCACCGGCAGGCGGGCGCCGGTCGCCCCCAGCGGGTGGCCGATGGCGATGGCGCCACCGTTGACGTTGTATCGCTCCGGGTCAATACCGAGCTCGTCGCGGCAGTACAGACACTGGGAGGCGAACGCCTCGTTCAGCTCCACGAGGTCGTACTCCTCGATCTCGCGGCCGGTGCGCTCCAGCAGATCACGCACCGCGGGGACGGGACCGACGCCCATGATCTCCGGTTCGACGCCGGCGACGCTGTTAGCGCCGATCGCGGCCATCACCTCCAGACCGTGCTCCTCAGCAAAATCCCGGCTTGTCACCAGCAGGGCGCTGGCGCCGTCGGAGATTTGCGAGGCGTTGCCCGGGGTGACGGTCCCTTTCGACTTGAACACGGTGGGCAGACCAGCCAGCTTCTCCAGGGAGGTGTCGCGGCGGATACCCTCGTCCTCGCTGACCTCACCGTCCTCGGTTGTGATGGGGACGATCTCGTCGTCGAACCGACCGGAGTCGGTCGCCTCGGCGGCGCGCTGTTGGCTCCGGAGAGCGTACTCGTCCTGCTGCTCGCGCGTGATGTCGAAGCGCTCGGCGACCTCCTCGGCGGTCATGCCCATCTGGAGCTGGGCGACGTTGTGGCGCTCGTTCAGCCGTGGATGGATCTCGTTGTTCGCCCCCATCTTCACGCGGGACATATTCTCCACACCGCCTGCAATGATACAGTCGCGCTGTCCGGCGCGAATCGCGTCGCTGGCGCTCATGATCGCCTGCGCGGAGAAGGCACACCAGCGGTTGATCGTCGTCGCCGGGGTCGCCTCCCCGAGGTCCGACATCAGCGTGATGACGCGGGCCATGTTGTTGCCTTGCTCGCTGCGCTGCTGGGCACAGCCCCACATTAAGTCGTCCACGTCCTCGCCGGAGAGGCCGGTCTCAGCGAGAATCTGGTCGATCAGTGGGATAGAGAGGTCCTCGCTGCGGATGTCGGCGAAGACGCCGTCCTCTTTCCCTTGGGGGGTTCGGTACGCTCTGACGACGACGGGGGTCGTGTCCACCATACCCATGGCTTCGGGGGCGGCCGTGTTAAACGTTCGAAGATTCCCGGGGAACGCGTGAGCCGTGGTTGTCGCGGAAGTAAACCGTTTTGTCGGCGGGGCGACCAGCGTGTGTATGAGCAGACCCGAGCGCGAGGCAGGAACCGACGCCGGCGCCACCACCGGCCTCAGGACCGGCGACCGGTCGGCCGACGTCGTCATCGTCGGCGCCGGCACCGGGGGGTGTTACGCCGCGGCGACGGTCGCGCGGGCGGGCTATGACGTGCTCGTCCTCGAGCGTAAGCCCCGCGAGGAGGCCGGTCACATCGCCTGCGGGGACGCATTGAAGGGTGCCGCGGACTTCCCGGAGGTAATCCCCAAGTCACGACTCGATCCCGCGCTCACGAACACGAAGGTCGACCACGGCCGCTTCGAGATACCGGCCGAGAACGCCGCGCTCGACATTCCGGTGCCCGGGGAGCTGGCAGTCATCGATCGTCTGGAGTACGGCCGACAGCTTATCGCCGCTGCTGAGGAGCAGGGCGCCCGCTTCCAGTACGACACGGTCGTGAAGGACCTCCTCCAGGAGGACGGCCGCGTGATCGGTGTGGAGGCGATTCAGGGCGGCGACCGGCTCACCTATCGCGCTCCCTTCGTCGTTGACGGCGCCGGTGCGCTATCCATCCTTCAGGACAAGGGCGATTTCGGCGATTCGACCTTCGATACGAACGTCCGGTTCTCGCAGTTCTCCTCGGCCTACCGGGAAATCGTCGAGGTTGAGGAGCCGGTGCCCTGGGACGACGCACTGGTATTCAAACCGACGAAGCGGTCGGCGGGCTACCTCTGGTACTTCCCGCGCACCCCGACCGAAATCAACGTCGGTCTTGGCTTCCAGATGAACGAGGAGCCAATGAAGCTGGTCGGGGACCTCCGCGATGATCTCCAGGACCGCCCGGAGTTCGAGGGGGCGGAGGTTCAGGACAAGCTTGGCGCGGCACTGCCGACTCGCCGCCCCTATGACTCGGCGGTCGCGCCGGGCTACCTTGCGGTCGGTGACGCCGCCGCTCACGTAAACCCGACAACCGGCGGCGGCATCCCAGGAGCGGCACACTCCGGCACCTACGCCGGCGAGGCGATTGTGGGCGCGCTCGACGAGGGCGACAACGGGGAGGCGGCGCTGTGGGAGTACAACCGCCGCGTGATGGACCACTTCGGCGCCCGATTCGCGGCGCTGGACGTGTACAATGTGTTCTCGACAGCGTACGACTTGGACGACCTGATGGCGCTGCTAGCGGCGATGCCGGGCGAGGAGCTGTCGGAGGCGCTCTACTCCGGCAGCGCCAGCGTCGGCCCGAAACTCGCCATCGAGACGTTGTTGAAGACCCGCGGCCACTGGGATACGCTGCTGGAGCTGCATCGTACCAAGCGGCTGGCGGACCGCGTGCTCAACCACTACGAGAACTACCCCGAGACCCCCGACGGGATGGGCCGGTGGCGCGTCAAGCGCGACCGCCTGATGCAGCAGGTGTACGAGACGACTGGGGCCGATCCCAAGTACTAGTACCGACCGTTTCACTGCTGAAGGGTGAGGTTTCCCCAGCCGCACTTGAAAACGCTCGAGAAAAACCACCTGCTCGCACGTTCGGGCCTTCGGCGCTCATCCGCTCGCAGTAGATATCTCCCGCTGCTACCGTCTCCTCAGCTTCGAATCCGTCACAGTTGAAACAGCTAACGGTACGCCGGAGCCCGCGCAAATCCGGCCCGAGTCACAACCACGATGTACCAGGGGACGTATACGCCAGGGTAGTGACCCTCTCCGAGGAAGCCCGCGAGCGGTTAGAGGAGTTGGTTGCCCTCCAACCGACAAAGAACAGTGAGCTGATAGAGCGATGGAATCTGGAGGACGGCAGTGCCGTCCACGGCTATCTGGAGTCGGAGCTGAAGGAATACTACTACCGCGATGAGGACAGCCTTATTCGGGCCAGCGACGCCGCCTACGACGTGCTCGACATCGAACGGGAGGACGAGAACGCCGCCGAGCGGACGGTTCGGGTGCCGGACCTCCAGGCCGACATCCTCGCCGTGCTACCCGGACCCGAGGAAGAGTCCGACAGCGTGGTCAGCGTCCTCCAGGCGGTCCGGGATGGGGAAGACACCCGTACCCCGGACCCCGACCCGGACGCCGTACGGTCGGCGCTGCGCAGCCTCGTGGAGAAGGGCGTCGTGGAGACCGTCCATCGGACGGTGACCACCTACCGGTTGGCGCTCGCCCGCGATCGGCTCACCGTCGAGCGGCTGGACTAACGCCGCCGTGCCCGCCGGCGCTCCAATAGGCGTCTGGCCGCCGCGCCAGGGCCGCCCTCTATCGGCCATCCCTTCGAGCGCCAGGCCGGCGGTTCCGGCTCGAAGTGCGGACAGGAGCCGGCGCACTCACAAGCGGTCTGTGAGCGGTCGTGGGCGCCACACCACGGGAGCACGTCGCCGGCGTCCCGCCGGAGGTGGAACTGCCGGCAGTCAGGGCGCATGGTGTCCACGTACGAGCGCCAGCCGCGCTCGTAGGCGCGCTCGGCAATTTCTAGGCGCTTGGCACGCTTCCACTCGGAGTCGACGTATTCGAAGCGGGCCGCCGACTGGTCGTGCTCGCCGCCCGCCGGCCGTTCGGTGATGCGCGTCCCCGGCTCGTCAACCGGTAGTGTCGCGGCGTGCCAGGCGACGGATACCGACGAGGCCCGCTCGCCGACGGCGAGGATACCGGCCTCAACGGGCAGTCCCTCCAGCAGCGCCCGCTCGGCGCCGTCACCGCTTGCGCGGGTCGCGACCCAGGCTTCGTCGGCCAGTGCGAGCGCTACATCCCACTGGAGCTGGTCGGCCAGCGTATCGGCAGCGCTAGCGTCAAGATCCGGCTTGTTCTCGACGGCGACCAGCCGCTTCAGCCAGTCGGGGTACGGCCACCGCTGGCGGAGCTGGACGCGGTTGCCGACCTTCCGGCGCTCGACGACCCCCCGGTCGGCCGCCCTGTTGACCGCCTCGCGGACGTAACGCCAGGGCGCGAACTCCGGGATTGCATCCCGGTAGTAGGTCCACTCCGCGGGAGCGTTCCGAACCACCGGGAGCAGGTCCGAATCCAGCCGCTCAAGACCGAATCTCTCGCGGGCGGCCAGCGCCTCCGGGTCACACTCCAGCACGAGCGTGTCCCAGCGGCGACCTCGGGTACCGAGCTGTCTGGCAACGATCACCGTCGACTCGGGCTCGCCGGTGGGGGGCCATTCCCGCTCGGCCCACTGGCAGAGCCGGAGTTCGAAGGTGAACTCCGGTTCCGTGCTGGGGGAGGGGCCCACGGCTCAGAACTCGGCGTCGCCGCTGATCCCGCCGTTGTCGAGGAATCGGTGGGCCTGCTCCAGTATCTCTCGAGGGCCCTCCTGGGTGATGGTGTTGACCGCCTGCTCGTAGTCTCGCCACTGGAGGTCGCGGTGCTCGCGGGAGAGCTCCGCACTGGCCTCAAAGGACTTGGCGATGAACAGGTGAACGGTCTTGTGGATGGTGTTACCGCCCGCCTCGAATACGTAGTCGTAGTCCTCCCGGAACCCGTCGATAATGCGGATATCGCCGATGCCGGCCTCCTCCTCGACCTCCCGGATTGCCGTCTGCTGTAACTCCTCCTCGCCCTCGACCCCGCCCTTGGGAAACTCCCAGTCGCCGGTCCGGGACTTCAACAGGAGATACTCGCGACGGCCACGGGTGTCGCGGAAGAGGATCGCACCCGCGCTCGTGGCCTCTATCATATCGCCCTCTACTCCATCGTAACTTAAGTGAATATCGCCGCCCCGTCGTCGGGAGGGCTTTAGTCCCTCCGCGACGACCCAAATACATGGCTTTCGTCACCACCCTGCGGCTCACCAGCGGCGACCGACAGGCCCTCGACGACACCGTCGAAGATATCAAACGGCGCGCCAGCCGGAAGGGCGTCCAGTTCAAGGGCCCCCACCCGAAGCCGCCCGAGGAGATACGTGTCCCACAGACGAAACGGCTCGCCCCTGGCGAGGAGTTCGAGCCCTGGAGCTACAGCGTGTACGTCCGTGAGTTCCGCATCGTCGGCCACGACGAGTTCGCCCGCGAGACCGCAGGCCAGGCGTTTCCCGACGGCATCCGTGTGGAGGTGGACGTCCAGCAGGTTCGCAACGCCGGCCGGTAACGGGCGGTCGAAATCCTTAGGCGCACAGTCGGGGAAGGAGGGCCAATGCGAGACCTCTTCGAGACGCGCCGCTGGGACGGTGCCGCCCGCCTGGGCGAACTGACCGTCCCGCGGGCGGGTGTCACCGTCGAGACCCCCGTGCTGCTGCCGGTCGTCAACCCCCACATCCGGACGGTCGAACCAGCCACCCTCCACGAGGAGTTCGACATCCAGGCGCTGATTACCAACGGCTACGTCATCCACACTAGCGACGAGTTCCGCGACCGCGCGCTCGACGAGGGGCTCCATGAGATGTTGTCGTTCCCGGGCGCCATCGTGACGGACTCCGGTTCCTTCCAGCTGGCGGAGTACGGCGACATCGATGCCACTACCCGCGAAATCGTCGAGTTCCAGTACGAGATCGGTGCCGATATTGGGACACCAGTGGACATCCCCACCCCGCCGGACGCCGGCCGGGAGCGTGCCCAGCGGGAGCTCGCGAAGACGACCGATCGGCTGGCCGTCGCAGAGTCCGTCGAGACGGGGGAGATGCTGCTTAACGCCCCCATCCAGGGCTCGACGTATCCGGATCTCCGCGAGCGGGCGGCCCAGAAGGCCTACGCGACGACGCTGGACGTGTTCCCGGTCGGCGCGGTAGTGCCGCTGCTGAACGACTACCGCTACGCCGAAGTGGTCGAGGTCGTCCTCGCCGCGAAACGGGGCCTCGGGGCCGACGCCCCGGTCCACCTGTTCGGCGCCGGCCACCCGATGATGTTCGCGCTTGCAGCGGCGCTGGGTTGTGATATCTTCGACAGCGCCGCCTACGCCCTCTACGCCCGCGACGACCGCTATCTGACCGTCCGCGGGACCGAGCACCTCGAGGACCTGGAGGCGTTCCCGTGTGCCTGTCCGGTGTGTACGGACCACGACCCGGAGGAGCTGGCCCGGCTCGAGGACGGGGAGCGGGAACGCCTGCTCGCGCGGCACAACCTCCACGTCACCTTCGCGGAGATGCGCCGGGTGCGCGAGGCGATCCGCCGGGGGAGGCTGCTGGAGCTGGTCGACGCCCGCGCCCGCGGACACCCGCGGCTGGTGGACGGCTACCGGCGGCTGCTGGACGACGCCGAGGCCCTGGAGCGGACGGACCCGGCGACGAAGGGGTCGTTCTTCGCGGTGTCTGCCGAGTCCGCCCGCCGTCCGGAGGTGCTGCGCCACCACGAGCGGCTCGCCCGGCTGGACGTGGCGGACGGTGCCGAGATACTCCTCACCGAGGGGGAGAACAACAGCCGCTACGACGACACCTGGCGGGTGGTGGCGCCGTTCGGCCCGTTCCCCCGGGCGCTGTCGGACAGCTACCCCCTGACAGCGGAGGTCCCGGCCCGGCCCTCGCTGGAGGCCTGCGAGGCCGCCGTGGAGGGGATCACCCGGCTCGCGGCCGCCAACCCGACGGCGTCGTTCACCCTCGCCCACGAGGGCTGGCCCGGGGCGGCGCTGGCGGACCTGCCCGGGGATGTCGAGCAGTACCGGCTCGGGAGCGAGGGGGAGGCGCCCGCTCCCGACGCCGCCGGCGACACGGAGGGCGAGCGGTGACGGAGCACTTCGAGGTCCACGAGCACGACGGCGCCGCCCGGCTGGGCGAACTGCGGCTGACCGACCCCCTGCGGACCCCGGCGCTGGGCGACGACGTGCTGGAGGACGCCGGCAGCCTCTGGCCGGCCGACCGGGAGGCCCCGAGGGGCGACGAGTCCGCCCTGACGGTGCTCCCCCACCGCGGGTTCCCCTCGGGCACCGACGAGCGGGTCCAGGAGGCGTTCGCGGTCGAGTACCCGGACGTGGACTACCCCTCGGCGGCGGTGGTGACGGCCGAGACGGCCGCCGACTACGGCGCCGACGCGTACGTCCTGTCGGGGGCGCCCGGCCTCGTGGGCCACGCGGAGGCGTTCGTCGGGAGCGTGGTCGCCGTCCGCGAGGCGGTGCCGGCGGACACCGCGCTGGTGCTGTCGGGGGTGGCGACCCCGGCGAACGTCGCGACGCTGGCCTACGCCGGCGTCGACCTCGTGGACTCGGACCGCGCGCACGTCCGCGGGCTGGAGGGGTTCTACCTCACCACAGACGGGGAAGCGTTCCTGGAGGACCTGGCGGAGCTACCGTGTGCGTGTGAGGCGTGCCGGGTCCCGCGCGAGGAGTTCGACCGCGGGGACTGTGCCCGCCACAACGTCAACGCCCTCCGGGCGGAGCTGGCCCGGGTGCGCGAGCGGATACGGGCGGGTCGCCTGCGGGACTACATCGAGGGCCAGGCCCGCCACGAGGCGTGGCTGACGGCGACGTTCCGGCGGCTCGACGACCAGTACGCCTACTTGGAGCAGCGCACGCCGGTCGTGCGCCGGGCGGAGCTGCTGGCCGCCAGCGAGGACAGCCTCCGGCGGGTGGAGATACAGCGCTTCGCCGACCGGGGGACCGGCCGCTACCGCAACCGCTTCGAC